>NZ_JBFBDP010000022.1:0-18054 GCF_040701585.1 Streptomyces sp. NPDC093801
GGCGCCGCGCCCCGCCCCGCCGTCGGCGTCCGCCCCCGCTCCGGCTCCGGCCGGCCCGTCCGCTGCGGCGTCCGCGCGGCCGGCGCCCACGCCCACGCCGTCGCCCACGCCGTCCCGGCCGGAGCCCACGCCGTCGCCGCAGCCCGGGCAGGCGTTCCCGCTGGCCCGGCTGGAGCAGGCCCCACTGGGCCGGCACACCGGCCCCGAGCTGGAGACCTGGAGCAGCAGCTGGGTGTGGCAGCGGTGGGGGCTGGTGGCCGGGGGGCAGCGGTTCGGGCAGGGGATCACCGTCCGCTCCCGCTCCTCCGTGGAGATCGCCCTCAACCGGCAGTGCACCTCCTTCTCGGCGCGGGCCGGGGTGGACGGGCTGTCGCTGCTGACCGACGGGAAGCTGCGGTTCTCCGTCTATGCCGACGGCCGCCGCCTGTGGCGCTCGGACGCGCTCGGGTACGGGGACGCCCCGGCGTCCGTCGAGGTGCCGCTGGCCGGGCGCTCGACCCTGCGGCTGGTGGTGGAGCAGGCCGGGCAGGGGCACCTGCCGACACTGGCGAGCTGGGCCGACGGGGTGATCAGCTGCCGCTGAGCGCGGTGTGCCGGGCCACCTCGGCGGCGACCCCGGCAGGGGTCAGGACGCGGCCCTCGGCCTGCGCCGCGGCGTGGGCGGCCTCCCCGAGGGCGGCGAGGTTGCGCTCCGGGAGTCCCTCCAGGACGGCCTCCTCCGGCACCGAGCGGGGATGCTCCGCCCGCCAGGTGGTGGCCGCCGCGAGGACCCGTGCGCTCGCGGCCGGCCGGCCGGCACCGGCCAGGAACAGGGCCGCCGCCTCGGCGAGGCAGGCCAGGACGCGTTCGGCGCAGTGGGCGGCCACCGCCTCCGCCAGGGCGGGCCCGATCCGCTCCAGACCCGCCTGCGGGCCCTTCTCCCGGGCCGTGAGGGCGGCTTCGACGACGTCCAGGCCCGCCGCGAGCTGCGGGGGCGGGTTGATCTGCGCGGCATCGGCGCGGGCGCGGGCGCACTCGGTGCGGGCCCGGTCGGTGTCGCCGCGCCGCAGGGCCAGCATCGCCGACAGGAGCCGGGCGAAGGAGCTCATGTCGTACACCCCGCCGTACTGGTCGGCCTCCCGGTCGGCTTCGGCGAGGAGCCGTTCGGCGGTGTCGTAGTCCCCGGTGCAGTAGGCCGCCTCGGCGATGCGGGCGAGGGCCAGGGGCGCCTCGATCTGGGCGCCGACCTCCCGGGCGAGGCGCAGGCACTCCTCGTACTCGGTGCGGGCGGTGTCGTACTGGCCCCGGGAGAGGGCGGCCTCCCCCGCGGCGCTGGCCACCTGGGCGCGCATCCAGCGGTCCCCGCAGCGGCGGGCGATCGCGTGGAGTTCGGCGAGGTCGGCGTCGACGGCGTCGAGGCCTCCGGTCCTGTCGATGGCGGTGTGGGCGCGCATCAGCAGGGCGACGCCGAGTTCCCAGTCGCCGGCGTGCCGGCGGCAGTTCTCCACGGAGCGGGAGAGGTCGGGGTGGAAGCCCGCGGCGTCGCCGGTGAGGAAGGAGGTGGCGGGCCAGAGCATGCCGGGGAAGCGGGTGGTCTCCGGGGAGCCCTCGCGGAAGACGTCCCGGATGCGGAGGGCGACGGCGGCGAACTCGGGCGTGCGGAAGCCGGCGGCGCCCTTGCTCTCTGTGAGCAGGAACATGTGGAGGACCTGGAGGCGCATGGACCGCCAGTACGCGGGCGAGCCCTCGGGGACGTCGGCGGGGGTGGCGGCGAGGATCCGGTCGGCCCATTCGGCGCCCTCGGCACGGTAGTTGCGCAGCCACAGGAACCAGGCGAGGGCGGTCACGAGCCGCTGGGCGGTCTCCAGGTCGGGGTCCCCGGCCACGGAGCTGTGGAGGGCGGAGCGGAGGTTGTCGAGCTCGGTCTCGACGCGCCGGATCCAGGGGAGCTGCTCGGCGGAGCGCAGCAGGGGTTCGGCGCGCTCGGCGAAGGCCAGGTAGTACGCGGCGTGGCGGCGGGTGGTGGCCCGGGCGTCGTCGGCGGTGGCGGCGAGGCGCTCGGCGGCGTACTCGCGGATGGTCTCCAGCATGCGGTAGCGCATGCCGTCGGGGTCGGGGACGGCGGTGACGAGGGATTTGTCGACGAGGGAGCCGAGGGTGCCGGCGACGTCGGCGTCCGGGCCGCCGCAGACGGCCTCGGCGGCGTCCAGGTCGCAGCCGCCGGCGAAGACGGACATCCGGGCGAGGACGGTGCGTTCGGCGGCGTCGAGCAGGTCCCAGGACCAGTCGACGACGGCCCGCAGGGTCTGCTGGCGCGGCAGGAGGGTGCGGGCGCCGCCGGTCAGGAGGCGGAAGCGGTCGTCGAGGCGGTCGGCGATCATGCGCGGGGTGAGCAGCCGCAGGCGGGCGGCGGCCAGTTCGATGGCGAGCGGCAGCCCGTCGAGGCGGTCGCAGATCTCGGCGACGGCGGCCGGGTCCTCCTCGGGGCGGAAGTCGGGGCGGGCGGCGGTGGCGCGGTCCGCGAAGAGGCGGTGCGCGGGGCCGGGCGGGAGCGGTTCGAGGGGGCGCAGGAACTCGCCGGGCACGCCGAGGGGTTCGCGGCTGGTGGCCAGGATGCGGACGCCGGGGCAGTGGGTGAGGAGCTTCTCGGCGAGTTCGGCGGCGGCGCCGATGACGTGCTCGCAGTTGTCGAGGACGAGGAGCAGGCGGCGGTGTGCGCAGTGCTCGACGAGGAGGGTGGTGGGGTCGTCGGCGGCGGGGGTCTTCTCGCGGGCGACGAGGCTGTTCTCGCGCAGGCCGAGGGCGCTGAGGACGGCTCCGGGCACGGCGGCGGGGTGGTCGAGGCGGGCGAGTTCGACGAGCCAGCCGGATGCGGGGTGGGCGGCGGCCGCGTGCTCGGCGAGCCGGGTCTTGCCGGAGCCGCCGGGGCCGGTGAGGGTGACGAGGCGGACGCGGGCCAGGTCGTCGGCGAGGGCGGCGAGTTCGGGCTCGCGGCCGACGAAGGAGGTCAGGCGGGGGCGGAGGTTGCCGCGGGGCGGTACGGGCGGCGCCGTCGGGGGCCGGAGCAGTTCGGCGTGCAGGGCGCGCAGCTGCGGGCCGGGGTCGGTGCCGAGGCCTTCGGCGAGGTCGTGGCGGGTGCGTTCGTACGCGGCGAGCGCGTCGGCGGGGCGGCCGGCGGAGCGCAGGGCGCGCAGCTGGAGGACGCGCAGGGGCTCGTCGTACGGGTGCTCGCGGATCAGTGCCTCGATCTCCGGGAGGAGTGCGGCCGGGGCGGTGGCATCGCTGCGCAGGTCGGCTTCGACGCGGTCGCGCAGGGCGGCGGCGCGGCGGGCCTCCGGGGCGGCGGCGTGGACGGTGCGGGCGGGTTCGGGGAGGTCGGCGAGGGCGGGGCCGCGCCAGAGGGCCAGGGCCTCGCGGAGGGTGGTGGCGGCGGTGGCGGGGTCGGTGCGCAGCTGCTCGGCGCCGAGGGCGGCCAGCCGGGTGAAGCGGTGCAGGTCGACGTCGTCGCGGGTGGCCGCGAGGCGGTAGCCGCCGGCGGGGTCGGTGCGGATGCTGTCGCGGGAGCCGAGGGTGCGGCGCAGGCGGGCGACGAGGGCCTGGAGGGCGGCGGGGGCGTCCTGGGGAGGGTCGTCGCCCCAGACCTCGTCGGCCAGGTCGGCGGCGGACGCGGCTCCGGGGGCGCCGGCGCGCAGGGCGAGCGCGGTCAGGAGCGCGCGCAGGCGGGCGCCGCCGGGGGTGAGGGGGGCGCCGGTCGTCTCGTCACGCGCCTCGGTGCCGCCGAGGATGAGGTACCGCACCGGGTCATTCTGCCGTGTCGCTGCGCTGGGCCGCGGGGGGTTTTCTCCCCGCCCCGCCCTTCGCCCGTTCCTCCCCCGGCCACCGCTGGGAGGTGCCCCGGGGGGGGGCTCCGGGCGCCTCGAACGCCGGCGGGGCTGGTTCCGGCTCGGCCCAGGGGGTGTCCGCAAGGGAGCCCCGGCCGCCCGGAGGGGGCCCCGCGGCGTCATGGGGGATCCCCCTGCTCGAGCGAAGCCGAGAGCTTGGGGGAGCGTGCTCTCGGCGTGCCGGGCGTCGCGGGGCAGGCGCTGCTCTGCGGACAGCTCCTAGCGGCTCGCCGGGCCGCTCAGGGGGAGGGGTGGGAGCGGGGCGCCCGTCAGGCGGGGCAGGGGGGTCGGGAGGGGTGGGACCGCGCGGCGGCGGGGGGTGGTGGTGCCCGTCCAGCAGGTGCCGCGGCGGGACATCAGGCGGCGGAGCCACAGTTCCATGGAGACGAGTTCCGCCAGCCCGTCCAGCGGTACGGGCCTCCCGTCGGCGGCGTCGGTCAGGGCCTGCTGCACCACGCGGGCCTCGACCAGTCCGGCGTCGGCCAGCAGCGGTGCGGTGAACAGGGCCAGCAGCGAGGCGAGGGCGGCGCGCAGCCCGAGCCGGCCGGCGGTCTCGTTCGGTCCCGGGGCGGTGACGCCCCAGCCGGGCGGGAGTTCGCGCACCCCGGCGGAGGCCAGGACGCTGCGCAGGATCTCGGCGCGGGCCCCGGGCTGCACGCGCAGGGACTCCGGCAGGGCGCGCGCGGCCCGTACGACCTGGTTGTCGAGGAAGGGCGCGTGCAGGCGCTGGCTGCGGACCTCGACGGCCTGTTCGAAGACGCGGTGGTCGGCGGCGTGGCGGGCGAGCAGGGCGCGGGCGCGGGCCTCGCCGGGCCGCAGCGAGAGCGGGGGGCGTCCGGCGGCGGCCCGCAGGCGGATCGATACTTCCGCCAGCGCCTCCCCGGTCAGCCAGCCGGCCGCGGGGCCGGGGCGGGACCAGGTCAGGGCCGCGAGCGAGGCGTCGACGGGCCCGGAGACGGCGGTGGCGACGCCGCCCTCGCGCAGCCGGGCCGCCGCTGCTTCGATGCCCGTGCGGTAGGGCGTACGGGCGAGGCGGCGGGCGGCCGAGTAGACGGAGAAGGGGACGAGGAGGGGGCCCTCGGGGGCGGAACGGGCGAGGGCGGCGACGGGGCGCAGCAGGTGGCGGCGCCTGCGGTCCAGGAGGAGGTCGGCCATGCGGGCGGGGTGGGCGTCGAGGACCTGGCGGGCGCCGTGTCCGGTGAAGTGGTCGGCGGAGCCGGCGGCGAGGCGGCGGCGGTCGCGGGCGGCGGTGACGAGGCAGGGGCCGGGTTCGTCGGTGAGGGGTCCGTCGAGTTCGGCGTACGGGAGGGCCTCGTCCGCGGCGGCCACGACGACGTGGTGCAGCCGGGGGTCGGCGGCGAGGGCGTGGGCGCGTTCGAGTTCGCCTTCGCGGCCGCGCGGGGTGGCGAGGTCGTTGAAGGTGACGGCGAGGAGGCGGGATCCGGTGCCGGGGAGGGTGCCGGGGGCGCCGGGGAGTCCGGCGGCGAGCAGCGCGAGGGTGGCGGAGGCGGTGCCGCCGGAGAGGTCGGAGCCGACGCCGGGGGCTGGGGCGCCGCGGGCCGCGCGCCGGTCGGCGGGGCCCATTCCGGGCACGGGTCCGGGGTCGGGGAGCAGGGTGTCGGGAGCATGCCGGGGTGCCGTGAGCCGGGCGCGCACCGCGGCCGTCAACGCTTCCCGCACGCCCTCGACCGCCCCCTGCGGGTCGGCCTCGGGGGCGGCCACGGCGAGGGAGGCCACGGGTTCGTACCCGGTGATCTCGCGGGATCCCTCGCGCAGGATCAGCGTGTGCCCGGGCGGGATGCGGCGGACACCGGCGTACGGCGTGCCGTCGCCCAGGGCCTCGGGGCTGTCGGGGCAGGCCAGCAGGGCGGCGAGGTGGCCGATGTCGAGCTGGGCCCCGATGAGGTCGGCGAGGGGGAGGGCGGCGGTGGCGTACGCGGTGCCGCCCGCCCAGGGGGTGTAGAACACGGGCCGGGCGCCGGCCAGGTCGCCGAGGACGGTGATGCGGCGGCCGGCCTGGACGACGGCGGTGTAGCTGCCGGGCCATTCGGTGAGGTGGCGCAGGGCTCCGCCGCGGGCGGCGTAGAGGGCGCGGCGCAGTTCCTCGTCGGAGGCTCCGCAGCAGCCGAGGACGGCGAGCCGGGTGAAGGGGTCGGCGGGGTCGGCGGTGACGGTGCGGATCTCGTCGGGGCGCCAGTCGCCGACGGCCCACAGGGGGTCGGGGTCGCCCCACAGGAGCTGGGCGCCGACGGGGTGGACGGTGCGTTCGGCGTCGTGGCCGGCGGGGTCGTCGGCGTGGGCGGCGTCGGCGATGCCGCCGCGCAGGGGGTCGCCGTGGGAGGAGCCGTGGGCGGTCCCGCCCGCCTGGCCGGCGACGCGTCCGGCCGTGCCGAAGCTCGCGGCGATACTGCTCCACCCGACCAACCAGCGCACCGCCGCCTCCCCCAGCCCGTGGGCACATGACCCGGGGCAACGGGCGGCACGGACGACGTGGTCGGCGCTGAGGGCGCGGCCGGCGGGACCCCGGTGGCTCGGGATCCATGCTGCCACGAGACGGGCGTGCGGGAGCGGCTTCGGGGGCGCGCGGGTGAACGAACACGCCACGGTCACACGGTATTTGGCGTTCCGTTCCCACCGCCCCATAGGTCGGTTTCGGCCATTCTTCGGCCGTACTGAGCAGCCGTGCGCGTCCTCGCGCGGGACACCGCGGGGGCGCGGTCCGGGAGGCCTGATCGCGCCCCCCGGACCGTTCCGCCACCCGCGGGGATTGAGGCAGCGGCATCCCCCGGCCTGCCCGATCCACGCGGCGGGCCGACCCACGCACGGCACATCGAATCGCCGGGCCCCGGGTGCGGCCAGAGCGCACGGCCGGGCGCACGGCCACACGGCCGGAGCACGGTCCGAGGCGTGCGCCCCGGGCAGCGGGCCCCGGCGGACTGTGCGCACGGACAACAATCCCGCCATACGGAAGGCGGGGCCTTAACGCTTGGGAGGCGGGGAACTACGCTGGGTTTACGAAATGCCGGGCGCCTATGCCCCGGCGGCGTCTGCGTTCCGCGTGTGACGAGGGGTGGCGCATGTCCAGGGAGCTCCGCGAGCCCAACGAGAAGCTCGGCGCCGTCCTCGCCCTGGCGGGCATCAGCAACGCGGGACTGGCCCGGCGGGTCAACGACCTCGGAGCGCAGCGCGGCCTGACGCTCCGGTACGACAAGACCTCGGTCGCGCGGTGGGTGTCGAAGGGGATGGTTCCGCAGGGTGCCGCCCCGCACCTGATCGCCGCCGCGATCGGCGCGAAGCTGGGGCGGCCGGTGCCGCTGCACGAGATCGGGCTGGCGGACGCGGACCCCGCCCCCGAGGTCGGGCTGGCCTTCCCGCGCGAGATCGGCGCGGCCGTGCGGTCGGCGACCGACCTCTACCGGCTGGACCTGGCCGGCCGGCGCGGCGGTGGCGGAATCTGGCAGTCGCTCGCCGGTTCGTTCTCCGTGTCGGCGTACGCGACGCCGGCCTCGCGGTGGCTGATATCGCCCGCGGACAGCTCGGTGGCCCGCGAACCGGGTCCCGCCTCCGACCCCGGCGCGCCCGGCGGCCCGGGCACCGCCGCCCCCGTGAGCGGCGGCCCGCGCACGGCGGCTCCGGTCCGCGCCGCCTCCGCGCCCCGGCGCACTCCCGAACCCCCCGCGGAGGGCGTTGTGCCCGCCCGTCCCGCAGCCGAAACCGCCGCGGCCCCCGCCCCGGCCCCGGCCGCGGTGCTCCCGCACGCCTCCCCGCAGCGCGTCGGCCACAGCGACGTGGCCAAGCTGCGCGAGGCGGCGGAGGACGCGCGCCGCTGGGACTCCAAGTACGGCGGCGGGGACTGGCGTTCCTCGATGGTCCCCGAGTGCCTGCGGGTGGACGCGGCGCCGCTGCTCCTCGGCTCCTACACGGACGAGGTGGGCCGCGCCCTCTTCGGGGCCACCGCCGAGCTGACCCGCCTGGCCGGGTGGATGGCCTTCGACACGGGCCAGCAGGAGGCCGCCCAGCGCTACTACATCCAGGCGCTGCGGCTGGCCCGCGCCGCCGCCGACGTGCCGCTCGGCGGGTACGTGCTGGCCTCCATGTCGCTCCAGGCCACCTACCGGGACTTCCCGGACGAGGGCGTGGACCTCGCCCAGGCGGCCGTCGAGCGCAACCGCGGCCTGGCCACCGCCCGCACCATGAGCTTCTTCCGCCTCGTGGAGGCACGGGCGCACGCGAAGGCGGGCGACTCGGCGGCGGCCGGGTCGGCGCTGCGGGCCGCCGAGGGCTGGCTGGAGCGCTCCCGCCAGGGCGATTCCGACCCGACCTGGCTGGGTTTCTACTCGTACGACCGTTTCGCGGCGGATGCCGCGGAATGCTACCGGGACCTCAAACTCCCCCGACAGGTCCGCCGCTTCACCGAGCAGGCCCTGTCCCGCCCCACGGAGGAGTACGTGCGCTCGCACGGCCTGCGCCTGGTGGTGAGCGCGGTCGCCGAGCTGGAGTCGGGCAACCTCGACGCGGCCTGCGCCGCCGGCACCCGGGCCGTGGAGGTCGCGGGCCGCATCTCCTCCGCGCGCACCACCGAGTACGTGCGGGACCTGCTGCACCGCCTGGAGCCGTACGGCGACGAGCCGCGCGTCGCGGAGCTGCGCGAACGGGCACGGCCGCTGCTGGTGACTCCCGCGTAGCCCCTATTGTCGGTGGCGGGGTGCAAGATGCAGGGGTGGGAGGTGTCAGCGTGGGCGGCGGCGTGGACTGCGATGTGCTGGTGATCGGTGGCGGGATCGTCGGCCTGTCGACGGCGCACGCCCTGTCGGGCCTGGCTCCCGGGACGCGCGTGACCGTTCTGGAGAAGGAGTCCGGTCCCGCCCGCCACCAGACGGGCCGCAACAGCGGTGTGATCCACAGCGGCATCTACTACCGCCCCGGCTCCCTCAAGGCGCGCTTCGCGGTGCGCGGGGCCGCGGAGATGGTGAAGTTCTGCGCGGAACACGGCATCGCGCACGAGGTGACCGGCAAGCTGATCGTCGCCACCGACCGCTCCGAGCTGCCCCGCCTGCACTCCCTGGTCCAGCGCGGCCGGGAGAACGGCATCCCGGTGCGCGAGCTGGGTCCGGCGCAGATCGCGGAGTACGAACCGGAGATCAGCGGTCTGGCGGCGATCCACGTCGGGACGACCGGGATCGTCGACTACGGCCAGGTGGCCGCCCAGCTGGCGGAGTCCTCGGGCGCGGAGATCGTCTACGGGGCGGAGGCGGACCTGATCGCGCGCCGCCCCTCCGCCGTCGCGGTGCGCACCGCCTCCGGCCGGGTGGTCCGGGCCCGGGTGCTGGTGAACTGCGCGGGCCTGCAGTGCGACCGGATCGCCCGGCTGGCCGGTGACGACCCGGGCATGCGGATCATCCCCTTCCGGGGCGAGTACCACGACCTGGCCCGCCCCTCACTGGTGCGCGGGCTGGTCTACCCCGTCCCCGACCCGGCGTTCCCCTTCCTCGGGGTCCACCTCACGCGGGGCATCGGCGGCGGGGTCCACGTCGGTCCGAACGCCGTGCCGGCGCTGGCCCGCGAGGGCTACCGCTGGGGCACGGTCCGGCCGCGCGACCTCGGCACCGAGCTGGCCTGGCCGGGATCCTGGCGGATGGCCGCGCGGCACTGGCGGTACGGGGCGGGCGAGATCCACCGCTCCCTGTCGAAGAAGGCCTTCACGGAAGCCGTGCGCAGACTCCTGCCGGGGGTCACGGAGGCGGACCTCACGCCCGCCGCCTCGGGAGTGCGGGCGCAGGCCGTCCTGCGGGACGGGACGCTCGTGGACGACTTCCTCATCCGCGAGGCCCCCCGTACGGTGCACGTCCTCAACGCCCCCTCGCCCGCGGCGACCGCGTCGCTCCCGATCGGCCGCGAGATCGCCGCCCGGGCCCTGCGCATGCTGCGCTCGTCCTGACCCGGCCCCCCGTCCCGCGCGCGGAGCCGCCGCCCCGCATCGCCCCACCCCGCCCCGCCCTTGCGCCGGTCCCGCCCCGGTCGCCGGCGCGGCCGGAACCGTGCGGACCGTTTCCCGGGACTCCGCCCTGCGGACTCCGCCCCGCGGACCCCGCCCCGCGGACCCCGCGCCGTCGGCCCCGGCCGAGGGGTGGGCCGCGGCGTAGAATCGGCCGCATTGTGTCTGAGTCCCTGAACCCCCAGCCCAGCCTCCCGGACACCGCGCCGGAGGCAGCCGCGTACGTGCCGCCCAAGTGGCGGACCGAGCCCCGCTTCCCCGACGGCCCCGCGCCCGACCCCGCCGGCTCGCACCACGAGCGCCGGATCCGCAGCTTCCAGCCGCGCCGCAGCCGGGTCACCACCGGCCAGGGCGAGGCGCTCAAGCGCCTCTGGGGCACCTGGGGCCTCGACATCGACGGCCGCGAGGTCATCGACCTCGACCGCCTCTTCGACGGCCTGCCCGTGGTCCTGGAGATCGGCTTCGGCATGGGCGAGGCGACCGCCCAGATGGCCGCCGCCGACCCCGGCACCGGGATCCTCGCCGCGGACGTGCACACCCCCGGCCAGGGCAACCTCCTCGCCCTCGCCGAGCGCGGCGGGATGACCAACGTCCGCGTGGCGAACGGCGACGCGATCATCCTGCTCCGCGAGATGCTGCCGCCCGACTCGCTCGCCGGGATGCGCGTGTACTTCCCGGACCCGTGGCCCAAGGCCCGCCACCACAAGCGCCGGCTGATCCAGCCGGAGTTCCTCGACCTGGCCGCCACGCGCATGGCGCCCGGTGCGCTGCTGCACTGCGCGACCGACTGGGAGCCGTACGCCGAGCAGATGCTCGAAGTGCTCACCGCGCACCCGGCGTTCGAGAACACCCAGGCCGACGGCGGCTACGCCCCGCGCCCGGAGTTCCGCCCGCTCACCCGCTTCGAGGGCCAGGGCCTCGACAAGGGGCACGTCGTACACGACCTCCTCTTCACTCGCACAGAACCCAACGCAGAGCCCAAGAACGGATAAACGTCACTCCGCGTGTCCGGGCGACTCGGTAGGGTCATCATGTGCTCCGAGCGCTCTCCCGTGTGCTCGCACGCCCGCCGGGCACGGCCCGCGCGTGCGTGCTCGTCGTCCTGCTCGGCGCGACCGGGGTGGCCATCCTCGAACTCGTGCGGGAGCAGACCGGTACGGCCGGCTTCTTCGTAGGCCTGGGCCTGGCCCTGCTGCCGGTGCCGCCGCTGATGGCGGCGTTCCGGTGGCTGGGCCGGGCCGCGCCCGGCCCCTGGCGGCAGCTGCTGCTCTGCTTCGGCTGGGGGGCCTGCACCGCGGCGCTGATCGCGATACTGGCCAACAGCTTCGCCACGGAGTGGATGGCCGAGGCCGCCGATCCCTCCGCGGCCGACCTGCTCGGCTCGGTGGCGGTCGCCCCGGTCGTGGAGGAGTGCGCCAAGGCGGCCGCCCTGTTCGCCGTCTTCGCCGTCCGCAGACCGCCGTTCGCCGGACCGCCGTACGCGGGCGCCGCCGACGGCTTCGTGTGCGCCGGGTTCACCGCGACCGGCTTCGCCTTCACCGAGAACATCCTCTACCTGGGCAACGCCTTCGAGGAGGACCTGGCCAAGGGCACGGGGGTCCTGGACTCGGTGACGGCGGCGACCTTCTTCGTCCGCGTCGTGCTCTCGCCGTTCGCGCACCCCCTGTTCACCGTGCTGACGGGGCTCGGCTTCGGCGCGGCCGCGCTCAGCGCCCGCCGCTCCCGCCGAGCCGGGCTGCCGCTGCTGGGACTCGCCCTGGCCATGGCCGCGCACGCGCTGTGGAACGGCTCCTCCCACGTGGGGGAGTACGGGTTCTACTGGGTCTACGGCTGCGTGATGGTCCCGGTGTTCGGGCTGCTGCTGTGGCTGGCGGTGCGGATGCGGCGTGAGCGCCTGCGGACCGTCGCCGACGAGCTGTCGGTGTACGCCGCCGCGGGCTGGATCGGCCCGGCGGAGGTTCCGGCGCTGGCCTCGATGCCGGCCCGCTCCCTGGCGCGGGCCCTGGCCCGCGCCGGCGGGGGCCGTCCCGCGGCCCGGGCGGTGTCCCGGTACGCGGCGGACGCCGCCGCCCTGGCCCTGCTGCGCCGGCACGCCCGGTACGCGGGCCCGGGCGGGGACCCCGGCTTCGCCGGGCGGGAGCGGGAGTTGCTGCACCGGCTCTGGCTGCGGCGGGCGACGGCCGCGCCCGCCCTGGCCCGGGCGGCGGTGCTGGAGGAGCTGCTGCCGCCGCGCTCCGCCCCTCCGGCCGGCAGCCGCGCCCGCCACGCACGGCCCGCCGCGCCGGCCCTGCCGGCCGCGCCGTTCGCCCCGGCCGCCGTACCGGCCCCGAGGCGGCCGGAGTTCTCCGCCGCCCGGGGGTGACCCCACGGGAGGGGCGGGCTCAGACGTCCAGGCCCCGGGCGGTCAGCCAGGCCAGCGGGTCGACCGTCGACCCGCCCTTGCGGACTTCGAGGTGCAGGTGGGCCCCGGTGACGTTGCCGGTGGCGCCGACCCGGCCGATGGTCTCGCCCGCGCCGACCGAGCCGGAGGTCACCGCCATCGAGGACAGGTGGCAGTACCAGACCTCGGTGCCGTCGGCGAGCTGGAGCACGATCCGGTAGCCGTAGGCCCCCGACCAGCCGGCCGAGATCACCTTTCCACCGCCCACGGCCTTGACCGGGGTTCCGGTGGGCGCGGCGAAGTCGAGGCCGGTGTGGTGGCCGGAGGACCACATGGAGCCGGAGTCGCCGTAGTGGGAGGTGAGGGTGTAGGAGGAGGTGGGCAGGGACCAGCCGCCCGAGGACTTCACGGTCGAGCCGCCGCCCGACCCGGTGTCCGCCGCGCCCTCGGTCTCCGCCTGCGCGGCGGCCGCCCGGTCCGCGGCGGCCTTCTCGGCGGCGGCCTTCTCGGCGGCCGCGCGGACCGCCTCGGCCTCCTTGTCGGCCGCTTCCTTCTGGCTGCGGGCCTCCTGCGCGGCGCTCTCGCGCGCGACCCGCTCGGCGTCCGCCCGGGCCTGGGCCTCGGCGGCGTCCTGCTGGGACTCGGCCTGCTGGAGGATGCGGTGGCGCAGCGCCTCGCCCGCGTCGGGGTGCCCCTGGGTCCGGACGGCCTGCTGCCCCTGCTGCGCGTCGGCCTGCCGGGGCACGCCCGCGGAGTCGGCCTGGGCGGCGGCCGCGCCGGAGTGGTCGCCGCCGCCCAGCAGGTCGGGGATCGAGGGCATGGATATCGCGACCTGGGGGCGGTCCTGCGCGGTGGCGATGCCCCCCGCGCCGACCGCCGCGATCACGCCGACGCCGAGCACGGTCGAGCTGCGGGCGAGTCCGCCACGCGGCTTGAGGACGCGGTGCTTGCCGCGGAGCGGACGGGCGGAGTCCTCCGTGGGATTCCACTCGCCCCAGGCGCCTGCGCCGGGTGCCTCCTGGACGTCGATCCCTTCAGGGGCAGGCGAGTTGGAGGCCACCGGGCACACTCCTCAAGGGCGAGAACGCACACGGGTGCCATCGTGGGCGACGGCTGGACGACCGCACTGCGTTATCAAACGGTAATAGACGCAGGGGATTGATTCCAAGCTGACGCGAATGATCGTTAACGCCAATCGGCCACCCCCCGAACAACTTTGGCCACCACATAAACCCTCATACGCCACAAACCTGCCAAAAAGACTGCGGCCCCTCCCCCACTTCGGCCACAGCGGTCGAATGACTGGCCGTCAACTCACTTGCGCACAGCGCTCCATGGGCTACACACGGTCACCGCTCCCGTCCTCGCGGCGCACCACCGGGACGGTCCGCCTGCGCGCCGGCTGCCCCTCCCCCGCCCGCCCCACGGCCAGCAGGGCCATGTCGTCGGTCGCCCCGCCGCCCGTGTGCCGGCGCACGTCGCTGCTCAGCGCGCTCAGCACCTCGTCCGGTCCGGGGAAGACCCGCCCCCGCAGCCGGACCGCCGGATCGTAGAAGGCCCCCGTCCGGTCCCGGGCCTCGGTCAGCCCGTCCGTGAACAGGAGCAGGGTGCTGCCCGGCGGGAACGGCCACTCCCGGGCCCGGTCGGGCTGCCCCTCCGCCAACTCGCCCAGACCCAGCGGCAACGCGGGCTCGGCCGGGGCCAGCACCGCCAGGCCCCCGTCCGCGTACAGCAGCAGCGGTTCGGGGTGGCCCCGGTTGACCAGCCTCAGCAGTTCGGCGCCGGGCGGGACCTCCCCGAGCACGCAGGTGGTGAACCCCTCCACCGCGTCGAGGCCGTCGCGCCGGGTCCCCTCGCGGGCCAGCGCCCGCTCCAGCCGCTGCGCGAGCCCCTCCAGGGTCGGCTCGGTCTCCGCCGCCTCCCGGAAGGCGCCCAGCACGACCGCGACGGCCTCCACCGCCCCCAGCCCCTTGCCCCGTACGTCGCCCACCGCGAGCCGGACCCCGTACGGGGTCTCCTGCACGGCGTAGAGGTCGCCGCCGATGAAGGCGTCGGCCTGCGCGGCCTCGTACCGGGCGGCGACGTGCAGCCCTCCGATCCGCTCGGCCGGGGTCGGCAGCACGGCCCGCTGGGCGGCCTCGGCGATCCCCCGCGCCGAGGCGAGCCGCTCGCCGCTGCGCCGCACGACCTGGTTGATCAGCAGGGCCAGCCCGGAGACGGTCAGCACGGTCACCAGCTCGGTCAGCGCCTCCGCCCTCCAGTCGGTGCCGTTGTAGTAGTGCAGGCCCACGACGGCCGACGAGGAGGCCGTTCCGGTGATCGCGGTCGCCCCGAAGCTGAACAGCGGGGCCGCGACCAGCGGGGCGGCGGAGAAGAAGGGGGAGCCCGTGAAGCTCGGCGGGGTCAGCAGGTCGAAGACCAGTCCGAGCAGGATCAGCAGGAAGGGCAGCACCCGGGCCACCCGTCGGGCGACTCCGTCCGCACTCCCGCCGCTGCCCTGCAGGCCCAGCCCCACGCCGCCCTCCTGCCGCCCGGTAGCCCCGCCCCTCAAGGCTGACGGCCCGGGCCCGGCCCGGCGACCCGGCCGGACCGGTCGGGTGACGGCGTCCGCACCCCGGGCACGACGAAGGCCCGGATCCCAAGGGATCCGGGCCTTCGCCTCTAGTAGCGGGGACAGGATTTGAACCTGCGACCTCTGGGTTATGAGCCCAGCGAGCTACCGAGCTGCTCCACCCCGCGTCGGTGAAACCAACTCTACGTCATTCAGAGGACGCCTCACGCCAATTAACCGGCTACGGCGCCCCCCGAACGACATAACCGCAGGTCAGAACCCTAAAAGGAGCTCGTGCCCGCGCCCGGGCGACCCCGGACACGGGCACGGTCAGCGGGATCCCGAGCGGGTCAGGACCCCTTGCCGCTCTTCGAGAGCCCCTTCTCCGCCGCAGGGAAGCCGGGGCGCGCGGGCGCCGCGCCGTCGCCGGCGAGGAAGGGGCCGCTGGCCACGAACTGGGGCGGGACCACGTTCCAGGCCCGCTGGTCCCCGGGGGCGGTGGACCCACAGTTCAGGGTCACCCCGTTGGACGCGCACTGGAGCTCGTACAGGAACCCGGTCGAGGTCAGCACCTTGAAGTTCGTCACCCGCCCAAGGGACGAAATGGTCGCGGAGCAGACGATGGAGGGATCGGGGTACCCGGGGTTCTGCGCGGGGTTGTTGAGGGCCTCGAACTTGTAGGGGCCCGTCTGCGGATCGTCCCGGTGCCCGGCGTACGCGATGCCGTTGTACAGGACGACGGCGAACTCCTCCGTGTTGTTGGACAGGATGGAGTCGACGCCGATGCCACACCCAGTGGCTCCGGTCGCACCCGTGGCTCCGGTGGCGCCCGTCGCACCGGTGGCACCCGTCGCGCCCGTGGCCCCGGTCGCACCCGTCGGGCCGGTCGGCCCCGTCGGACCCGTGTCGCCCTTCGGCCCCCGCGGCCCGCGCGGCCCCCGCGGCCCGCGCTTGCAGTCGTCGTCGTGGCCGCCGCCCGCGACCTTGCGGGCGGCAGCGGCGCGGTCCCCGTCGCCGTCGTCGTCGTGGTCGCGGTCGTGCTCCTTGCACCGGTCGCCGCCGGCCACGCCCGCCGACGCCGCCGGAGGCGCGCTCTGGCCGTACGCCAGCGCCGGAGTGGCGAGTCCCAGCACCACTACGGCCAGCGACGCCACCGCGCCGGCTGCGAGATACCTGCCCTGCCGGGGGAGCGGGCCGAGACGGGATGCGGTCCTCTGCTCAGGACTCATGCGTGTTGCTCCTTGTGGAACCGAAGAGATGGGCCCGGAAGCACCTGATTGAGCCTCCTTTCACATGATCTGACCGGCATGTCCACGATCGACGGCAGGCGCGCGGCCCCATCAGCGCGATGGCCCAGCGCGAATGACCCGATGGGGTGCTCCCCCGGCGTGTCACACCGGCGGCCCGTCGTTTTCCGGCCATCGGCGCGTTCGGCCCGAGGGCCGTCCACCGCCGGCGGACCCGCTACCGTCGACGCCGTATCCCCGTCCCGTCGCCGGATCAGAAGGACCTCCCTCATGCATGACGCCCGCGCCCTGATCGACATGGGTGCCGAAGCAGTTCGTCGGCTCGCCCGTCGCGGCTACTCCCTGGACCTGTCCCGGCTGGAGGACCTCCAGTCCCGGCGCAACCAGGGCATCCGCTCGGCCGACGAGCTGCGGGCGGAGGGCAAGCGGGTGGCGAGCGAGGTCCAGCAGACGGCCCGGCAGGGCGGCGACATCTCCAAGCTGAAGGAGCGCGCCCGCGAGCTGAAGGACCAGATCCGCGACATCGACGCCGAACAGGAGCGGATCCAGGAGGAGCTGCGCGAGCTGCTCCTGACCATTCCGAACCTGCCGGACGACGCGGCCCCCGACGGCGACTCCGAGGAGTTCGCGGTCGAGGTCCGGCGCGTCGGCACCCCGCGGACCTTCTCCTTCGAGCCGAAGGACCACGTCGACCTCGGCGAGAGCACCGGCATCCTCGACTTCGGCCGGGCGACGAAGCTGTCGGGCCCCCGGTTCGTCGTCTCCCGCGGGGCGGGGGCCGCCCTGGAGCGCGCCCTGGCGACGCTCTTCCTCGACCTCCACACCCGTCGGCACGGGTACGTGGAGCACGCCGTCCCGTACCTGGTCGGCCGGAAGACGATGACCGGCACCGGACAGCTGCCGAAGTTCGAGGAGGACCTGTTCAAGACCGGCGTGGCCGACCGCGAGCTGTTCCTCATCCCGACCGCCGAGGTACCGCTGACCAACCTCTACGCCGACGAGATCATCCCGCCGGCCGACCTGCCGCTGGCCCTCACCGCGCACACCCCCTGCTTCCGGTCCGAGGCGGGCTCGTACGGCCGCGACACCCGGGGTCTGATCCGCCAGCACCAGTTCGCCAAGGTCGAGATCGTCAAGATCGTCGACCCGGAGACGGCGGACGCCGAGCTGGAGACGATGGTCGGCCACGCCGAGGCGTGTCTGCAGGAGCTCGGCCTCGCCTACCGCGTCGTCAGGCTGGCGGCCGGCGACACGGGGTTCTCCGCCCGGCTCACCTACGACATCGAGGTCTGGATCCCCAGCCAGAACACGTACCGCGAGATCTCGTCGGTCTCGAACTTCGGCACCTTCCAGGCCCGCCGGGCGAACATCCGCACCCGGGGCGAGGACGGCAAGCCCACGCTCGTCGCCACCCTCAACGGCTCCGGCCTGCCCATCGGCCGCACCCTGGCCGCGCTCCTCGAACAGTGCCAGCAGGAGGACGGCTCCCTCGTCCTTCCCGAATCCCTCGTGCCGTACCTCGGCTTCCGCCGCATCGCGGCGGACGGGACGCCGCAGGCCTAGGCCGGGAACGACGGAGCGCCCCGGCCGGCCGAAGCCGGTCGGGGCGCTCAGTAGCAGGTCAGGGGGATCAACCCCGTGCCTGCGAGCGGTAGGCCATGTCGGACTCGAACCGACAACCAACGGATTAAAAGTCCGCTGCTCTGCCAATTGAGCTAATGGCCCTCCATGTGCTCACCCCAGAGCATAGCCGCAGAGGGGCTGCTGGCCGATCGGGTATCGCCGGGTGTGGCACCGGCGGTTTCCCGCCAGGGGGTGCGGGTGGGGTGAAAGCGGCCGGAAAAGGGCTCGGCCCCCACCGCACCGGGGTGCAGTGGGGGCCGATTCCTCGTCAGAGGGCGCTCAGGCCTCAGCCGTTGCGCTTCCAGCGGGGCTTGTCGTCACGGCGGGCGCCGAAGGAGCCGCCGGAGGGACGGTCGTCGCGGCGGAAACCACCCGACGGACGGTCGTCACGACGGTCG
>NZ_JBFBDP010000022.1:18148-171525 GCF_040701585.1 Streptomyces sp. NPDC093801
CGTCGTCACGACGGAAACCACCGGACGGACGGTCATCGCGGCGGAAGCCACCACGGTCACCGCGGTCGTCACGGTTGAAGCCACCCGACGGACGGTCGTCACGGCGGAAACCACCCGACGGACGGTCGTCACGACGGTCGTCACGACGGAAACCACCGGACGGACGGTCATCGCGGCGGAAGCCACCACGGTCACCGCGGTCGTCACGGTTGAAGCCACCCGACGGACGGTCATCGCGACGGAAACCACCCGACGGACGGTCGTCACGACGGTCGTCACGACGGAAACCACCGGACGGACGGTCATCGCGGCGGAAGCCACCACGGTCGCCACGGTCACCGCGGTCGTCGCGGCGGTTGTCGCGGCGCTCGTAGTTGCCCCGGTCGTCGCGGCGCTCGAAGCTGCGCTGCTCCTGGGCGGCGGCCTGCGCGGCCTGCTCGGCCACGGCGGCGGCGAGCTCGGCCTCGGCGGCCTCGACGACCTCGGCGACGGCGGCCTCCGGGTCCTCACCGCGCTCGCGGGCGGAGCGGGCGACGAGGCGGTCGGCCTCCTCGCGCAGCTCGGCGGCGCGGCGGGTGGCGCGCTCCAGCTGCTTGGTCAGGTCGGCGACCTCGCGCTCGGCCTGCTTGGCGGCGTTGTTCGCGGAGTCGGCCTGGACCTCGGTGAGCGAGCGCGCACCGGTGATCTCGGCGACCTCCGGGTCGAACGCGCCGGCACCGCCGACGATGTGGCGCGAGGCGTCGACGCCCGCGTCCTCCATCAGGCGGAAGATCTGGCGGCGCTGGTGCGGCAGGGCGAGGGAGACCACGACGCCCGACTTGCCGGCGCGGGCGGTACGGCCCGAGCGGTGCAGGTAGTCCTTGTGGTCGCCGGCCGGGTCCACGTTGAGGACCAGGTCGATGCCGTCGACGTGGATGCCACGGGCGGCGACGTCGGTGGCGACGAGGGCGTTGACGTAGCCGTCCTTGAAGTCGGCGAGGACGCGGGTACGGGCACCCTGCGTCATGCCGCCGTGCAGCGCGTCGGCCTTCACGCCGGCCTCGACGAGCTGCTCGGCGATGCGGTCGGCGCCCAGCTGGGTGCGGACGAAGATGATGGTGCGGCCCTTGCGGGCGGCGATGGCGGCCGTGACCGGGGCCTTGTCCTTCGGCTTCACGACGAGGACGTGGTGGGTCATGGTCGTGACGTTGCCCTGGGCGCTGTCGACCTCGTGGCTGACCGGGTTCGACAGGTAGCGCTTGACCAGGGTGCCGATCTCGTTCTCCATCGTGGCGGAGAAGAGCATGCGCTGGCCGCCGGCCGGGACCTGGTCGAGCAGCTCGGTGACCTCGGGCAGGAAGCCCAGGTCGGCCATCTGGTCGGCCTCGTCGAGGACCGCGACCTCGACGTTCTCCAGGGAGCAGGCGCCGCGGTTGATGATGTCGCGCAGACGGCCGGGGGTGGCGACGAGGATGTCGACACCGCGCTCCAGGGCGTAGATCTGGTTGCCCATGGAGGTACCGCCGCAGACGACCTTCATCTTCAGGCCGAGGACGTCGCCGTACGGCTGGAGGGCATCCGCCACCTGCATCGCGAGCTCGCGGGTGGGGGTGAGGATGACGGCGCGGGGCTTCTTCTTCTCCGTGTAGCCGTCGGCCAGGCGGGCCAGGGTCGGCAGACCGAAGGAGAGGGTCTTGCCGGAGCCGGTGCGGCCGCGGCCGAGGATGTCCTTGCCGGCCAGGGCGTCCGGGATGGTCGCGGCCTGGATCGGGAACGGGGTGGTGACGCCGTTCTGGCCGAGCTTGCGCACGACGCCCTCGGGCAGACCGAGGTCCGCGAAGGTGACGGTGGGCTCGGCGTCGGCGCCGTCCTCGTCGGAGTCGGCGGCAGCGGCGTCGGCCGTCACGTCGGCCTCGAGCGCCTCGATGATCTCGTTCGCCTCCGCGGCCTCCATGGCCTCGGTGACCACAAGGGCCTCAACGGCGTCGACGATCTCGGTGGAGTCGTTCTCGGGCATGACGGAACGGTCAGAACTGGAAATGGACATGCGAAATGCGAAACCTTCCGGAGTCTCGGCACGCGCCCAAACTCCGTGAATCGCAAATCGACCGCCTCAATGCGGTCAGCCACGGCTAGGGAGAGTACGCGCCACACGGCGCTCTTCGGATTCGGCGCCGGGCAATGGGATCAAACGATCTATAACCATACGCACCCTCCCGGGGGTCTGGCAAGTCGTTCCTGCAACACCCCCTCCGACCTGCGACGGGATCGACGGGATCCCCGGCGGCGGCCCGCCTCCGCGGGCTCAGGCGATGCTCGGGCCGGGGGTCGCCGGGGCGGTGTCGCTCGGCGTGGGTTGCGTCACAGGAGGGGTGCTCTCCCCTCCGCCGGGCGTGGTGGTCGACCCTCCGGAGCCGCCCGACCCGGACCCGCCGGCCCCACCTGCCCCGCCCGCACCACCGGACCCGGACCCTGAACCGGAACCCCCGGCTCCCGACCCCGAGCCGGAGCCGGATCCCGAGCCGGAACCACCCGCCCCCGACCCCGAGCCCGAGCCGGAACCGCCCCCGGAGGGCACCTGGCCCCCCTGCCCGCCGGCCCCGCCCCCGGGGCCGGCCGACGGCGAGGGCGGGCCCGGCCGGCCCGCGGGCGCACCCGGGCCGGGGGACGCCCCGGTCGCCCCGGAGGCCTTGCCGGGCTCCCCGGACTTCACGCCCTGGGGGCCCGTGCCGTCCTTCACGCCGTGCCCGTTGCCGTGGATCCCGGAGCCGTGCCCCGAGCCCGACGCCGCACCGGCCCCGCCGGCGCCCCTGCCGCCGACCGAGGCGGAGGGCCCCGGCTTCGCGGCGTCCTCACCGACGCTCATGCAGCCCGCCGTCGCGGCCACCGCGAGGGCGGAGACGGCCAGTCTGAGGGTCGCGGACAGGGAAGGGGGCAATGGGCGCACGGGGGCACCTCCGGGGCGCGGGACGGAGTCCGCGATGAGCGGGTCAATGACCCCAACTCCCTTTACCCCGTAAGAGACACGCCCCTTGCGCGAGTTGCGCGGACGGCCCGCGGGTCAGGCCGACAGCGCCTGCGCCACCTCCGAGCCCAGCGTCACGGCGCCCAGGCCGACGAGCACCGAGGCCGCCACGTTCGCCGCGGCGAGGAACTTCCAGCCGCGCTCGGCGAGCCGCAGCGTCTCGTACGAGAACGTCGAATAGGTGCTCAGCGCCCCGCACAGCCCCGTCCCCAGCAGCAGCGACAGGTGCGAGGAGGCGGCGCCCGCGAGGGCGGCCCCGGCCAGCGCCCCGAGCAGCAGGCAGGCCCCCGCGTTGACCACGAAGGTCCCCCACGGGAAGACGGAGTCGTGCCGCGCCTGGACGGCCCGGTCGGCCAGGTACCGCAGCGGCGCCCCGACGACCGCGCCCGCCACCACCAGCAGCCAGTTCACGCGGCCCCCCGGGTCCGTACCGCCAGCCGCGTCAGCGAGGCCGCCGCCCACACGGCGCCCAGCGCGCCCACGACGGTCAGCCCGGCGTACGCCAGTGCGAGCCCGGCCCGGCCGGCGTCCAGCAGCCGCGAGAAGTCCACGGCGTAGGTCGAGAACGTGGTGAAGCCGCCGAGCACCCCGGTGCCGGCGAAGGGCCGCAGCAGCGGGTGCGGGGAGCGCCGCCCCTCCTCGCTGATCAGCGCCATCAGCACGCCGATCAGCGCGCAGCCGGCGACGTTGGTCCAGAAGGTCGCCCACGGGAAGCCCGAGGCCCCGGCCGGCCACAGCAGGGCCAGCGCGTAGCGCGCGGTCGCTCCCAGGGCCCCGCCGACGGCCACCGCCGCGATGACGCGGGCCTGCGGCTCGGCCCGCTGGGCCGGGACGTGGAGGTCGACGTCGGGGTCGATCGCCTCCGCCCCCGGCACGGGCCGGGTCACCCGTAGCCCAGGGCGTGCAGGCGCTCGTCGTCGATGCCGAAGTGGTGGGCGATCTCGTGGACCACCGTCACCTCCGTCTCGGCGACCACGCTCTCCCGGTCCTCGCACATCCGCAGGGTGGGATTGCGGTAGATCGTGATGCGGTCGGGGAGCACGCCGGCGTACCACTCGCCGCGCTCGGTGAGCGGGGTCCCCTCGTACAGGCCGAGCAGCTCGGGGTCTCCGGCCGGCGGCTCGTCCTCGACGAAGACCGCCACGTTGTCCATGAGTCGCGTCAGCTCCGGCGGGATCCGGTCCAGGGCCTCTGCGACGAGCTCCTCGAACTCCTCGCGCGTCATCTCCAGCACCCGGCCATTGTCGCCCCGCCGGGGGCGGTTCCCGCGCGCGGGCGGAAGTCGTTTTGGCGTTACCTCCTCCGATCCCATATGCTTCTCACGTCCCCGACGCGCTGGAAAGTGCCCGGCGGGCCTTTAGCCCTCATCGTCTAGTGGCCCAGGACGCCGCCCTTTCAAGGCGGTAGCACGGGTTCGAATCCCGTTGGGGGTACGCAACACCATGTGCAAGACTTGCTCTTGCACACACCAGGTCCTGTGGAGCAGTTGGTTAGCTCGCCACCCTGTCAAGGTGGAGGTCGCGGGTTCAAGTCCCGTCAGGATCGCTGAGGCTTGAAACAGTCTCGTGGCTGGGTAGCTCAGTTGGTACGAGCGATCGCCTGAAAAGCGATAGGTCGCCGGTTCGACCCCGGCCCCAGCCACAGAAGGAAGGCCCCGTCTCCGGACGGGGCCTTCCGCGTTTCACTCCTCCTCCGCCTCCTTGCGGGCCGCGCGCCGCCGGTGCAGCAGCCCGAAGGCCACCGCCGCGACGCCGATCAGCCCGAGCAGGGCCCAGTCCGGGACGGCGTCCGCCACGGCGCCCACCTTCTCCTCGACCGCGTACGAGTCGTCCACGTCCAGCAGCCCCGGCAGCGCGCTCGCCCCGTCGTACAGCAGGAACAGGGCGCCGAGGGCGATGAAGAACAGCCCGGACAGCAGCGAGGTCGTGTGCAGTTCCAGGCGTCCCAGCCGTACGGTGCGGCCGCGCAGCCAGCGCCGCCGGCCGAGGTCGAAACGCTCCCAGAGCAGGGCCAGCACGAACAGCGGTACGGCCATCCCCAGCGCGTACACCGCCAGCAGCAGGCCGCCGTAGACCGGGCTGCCGCTGACCGCCGCCACCGTCAGGACGCTGCCCAGGATCGGGCCCGCACAGAACCCGGCCAGCCCGTAGACGGCGCCGAGCGCGTACACCGACAGGGCGGTGGTCGGGCGGATCCGCCCCGAGAGCTCGGAGAGCCGCTTCGGGGCGAAGCCGAGGCCGAGGATCTGGGCCACCCCCAGCGCGATGATCAGCCAGCCGCCGGCCAGCACCAGCTGGTCGCGGTGGGAGTGGAAGAACCGGCCCGCGAACGAGCCGGCCGCGCCGAGCGGCACGAGGGTGGTGGCGAGACCCGCGTAGAAGATCCCGGTGCGGGCCAGCAGCCGGGAGCGGGAGTCGATGGAGTAGGCGAAGAAGGCCGGCAGCAGCAGGGCGCTGCACGGGCTGAGCAGGGCGAGGAGGCCGCCCAGCAGGGCGGCCGCGTACCCGATGCCGGTCACTGCCCGGCCCGCGCCTGGGCCTTGGCCCGGTCGATGGCCGTGGCGAAGGCCTCGAAGGGCTGGGCGCCCGCGATGGGCCGGCCGTTGACGAGGAAGGAGGGGGTGGACTGCACGCCGATGCGGTAGCCCTCCTCCCGGTCGCGCCGCAGGGCGGCCGCGGCCGGCTCGCCGGCCATGTCGGCCTTGAACCTCTCCAGGTCGGGGACCCCGGCTTCGCGGGCCAGCTCGACCAGCCGCTCCTCGCCGAAGCCCTTGGCCTTGGCGCCCTCGGCGTAGGCGGCGGCGTGGAAGGCGGTGAAGCGGTCCTGCTGCCCGGCCGCCCAGGCGGCCTTGGCGGCGGCCTCGGACTCGGCGCCGAAGATCGGGAAGTTGCGCCACTCGATGCGCAGGGTGCCGTCGTCGACGTACTTCTTCACCAGTTCGGGCTCGGTGTCCCGGGCGAACTTGGCGCAGTAGCCGCACTTGAAGTCGGAGTACTCGATCAGGACGACGGGTGCGTCGGTGCGGCCCACGGCGAGCTTGTCGCCGCTTTCGCGGCGGGCCAGTGCCTTCAGCTCGGCGGCGGCGCCGGTCTCGGGGGCGTCGGGGGCCGAGGCGCTGGCGCTGGCTCCGGCCGAGGTGCCGTGCTCCTTCTCCGGGGGCGCGGTGGCCTGCCAGGAGGCGAGGCCGAGGGCGACCGAGGCGACGGCGACCGCGGCGGCGTACAGAAGGGGCTTGCGGGAGGTCTTGCGGGGCGTGGGCATACGGGTGCTCCAGAACGGGACGTATAGGGGTGATACCGGCGAACCGGCTCCCCTACACCCGCATCACGGACAGCTCCACCGGTCCGGGCGCCCGCGGGGCGGGCCCGCGCACGGGCACCCGTACGCACTCGGCCCGGTACGGCCGCACCCCGTCGGGCGCGGGGCGCGCGGCGGGGACGGAGGCGTGCTCCTGCCCGGCCCGGGGCGGCACGGCCGGGGCGGTGCCGAGCCCGTCGGAGCCGGGCGCACAGGACGGCCCCCGCTCCGGGAGGACACCGGCGGCCGGGAAGGCCGCAGAGGCCGCGGACACACCGGAGGCCGAGGCAGCCGCAGGCGCACCGGAGGCCGCAGAGGCCGCGGACGCACCGGAGGCCGCAGAGGCCGCGGGCGCGCCGGATCCGGCAGCGGGGCGGACGCCCGGACCGGCACCCGGGGGCGTCACGCGCGCCGCGTCCGGGCCGGAACCGCCCGGAGCCGGATCCGCCCCGGGCGCGGAGGCCGCGGAGGCCGCCCGCGGGGCGGGAGCGGGGTCCGCCGCCGCCCGCAGGCCGCCGGCCAGGGCGAGGGCCAGCACACCCAGGACCAGCGCGAGCACGGCGGCGGCCGACGGGCACCACACGTGACGACGGCCTGACAAGGTGGGCTGCCTCTCACTCGCTCGGCTGGGGGACTCGTCCCGAAATGGTACGGGGCGGGGCACAAATGCGTTCGCCACCCGCCGGGCCCAGGTGAGATCCTCGATCAGGTATGTCTACTTCCTTCGCCGCCCTGCAGACGCTCCTCGGTGAGATCTCCCTCCGGGACGCACACCGCCTCGGCCGCCGCCTCGAGGGCGCCCGCCGCATCCGCAAGCCCGAGGCCAAGCAGGCCGTGCTCGACGAGATCGCCGCGGAGGCCGAGAAGGCCGCCGCGCGACTGGCCGGCCGCGCCTCGCGCATGCCGGAGGTCACGTATCCCGAGAACCTGCCCGTCAGCCAGAAGAAGGACGAGATCGCCGAGGCGATACGCGACCACCAGGTCGTGATCGTCGCGGGCGAGACCGGCTCCGGAAAGACCACGCAGATCCCCAAGATCTGCATGGAGCTGGGGCGCGGCGTCCGGGGCATGATCGGGCACACCCAGCCCCGCCGGCTCGCCGCCCGCACGGTCGCCGAGCGCATCGCCGAGGAGCTGCGTTCCGAGATCGGCCGCACGGTCGGCTGGAAGGTCCGCTTCACCGACCAGGTGAACCCGGACGAGACCTTCGTGAAGCTGATGACCGACGGCATCCTGCTCGCCGAGATCCAGACGGACCGCGAGCTGCGCGCCTACGACACGATCATCATCGACGAGGCCCACGAGCGCAGCCTCAACATCGACTTCCTCCTCGGCTACCTGGCCCAGCTGCTCCCCAAGCGCCCCGACCTCAAGGTCGTGATCACCTCCGCCACCATCGACCCGGAGCGCTTCTCCCGCCACTTCGGCGACGCCCCGATCGTCGAGGTCAGCGGCCGTACGTACCCGGTCGAGGTCCGCTACCGGCCGCTGCTGGAGGAGGACTCCGAGGAGAGCGACCGCGACCAGATCACCGCGATCTGCGACGCCGTGGACGAGCTCCAGGGCGAGGGCGCGGGCGACATCCTGGTCT
Source organism: Streptomyces sp. NPDC093801 (assembly GCF_040701585.1). NCBI lineage: Bacteria > Bacillati > Actinomycetota > Actinomycetes > Kitasatosporales > Streptomycetaceae > Streptomyces > Streptomyces sp. NPDC093801. The sequence goes on from NZ_JBFBDP010000022.1 coordinate 26,041, forward strand.
TCCTCTCCGGCGAGCGGGAGATCCGCGACACCGCCGACGCGCTGATCAAGAAGAAGCTGCGCTTCACCGAGGTCCTCCCCCTCTACGCCCGCCTCTCGCACGCCGAGCAGCACCGGGTCTTCCAGCCCCACACCGGCCGCCGGATCGTCCTGGCGACCAACGTCGCCGAGACCTCCCTGACGGTCCCCGGCATCAAGTACGTGATCGACCCGGGCACGGCCCGCATCTCCCGCTACAGCCACCGCACGAAGGTGCAGCGGCTGCCCATCGAGCGGATCAGCCAGGCCAGCGCCAACCAGCGCAAGGGCCGCTGCGGGCGCACCAGCGACGGCATCTGCATCCGGCTGTACTCCGAGGACGACTTCAACGCCCGCCCGGAGTTCACGGACGCCGAGATCCTGCGGACGAACCTGGCCTCCGTCATCCTCCAGATGACCGCCGCCGGGCTCGGCGAGATCGAGAAGTTCCCCTTCATCGACCCGCCGGACCACCGCAACATCCGCGACGGCGTGCAGCTGCTCCAGGAGCTCGGCGCGCTCGACCCGGCGGAGAAGGACCCGAAGAAGCGGCTCACCCCGATGGGCCGCCAGCTGTCCCAGCTGCCGGTGGACCCGCGACTGGCCCGCATGGTCGTGGAGGCGGACAAGAACAACTGCGTCCGCGAGGTCATGGTCATCGCGGCGGCCCTGTCGATCCAGGACCCGCGCGAGCGCCCGTCGGACAAGCAGACCCAGGCCGACCAGAACCACGCCCGGTTCAAGGACGAGACGAGCGACTTCCTCTCGTTCCTGAACATGTGGCGCTACATCCGCGAGCAGCAGAAGGAGCGCGGCTCGTCCTCCTTCCGCCGGATGTGCAAGCAGGAGTACCTGAACTTCCTGCGGATCCGCGAGTGGCAGGACATCTACGCCCAGCTGCGCTCGGTCGCCAAGACGATGGGCATCCACGTCAACGAGGCGGACGGCGCCGAGACGAACATCCACGTCTCGCTGCTGGCCGGCCTGCTGTCGCACATCGGCCTGAAGGACACCGACAAGAACGAGTACCTGGGCGCGCGGTCCGCGAAGTTCGCGGTCTTCCCGGGGTCGGCGCTGTTCAAGAAGCAGCCGCGGTTCCTGATGTCGGCGGAGCTGGTGGAGACCTCGCGGCTGTGGGCGCGGGTCAACGCCAAGGTGGAGCCGGAGTGGGTGGAGCCCCTCGCCCAGCACCTGATCAAGCGCACGTACAGCGAGCCGCACTGGGAGAAGGACCAGGCGGCCGTGATGGCGTACGAGAAGGTCACCCTGTACGGGGTGCCGATCGTCGCCCAGCGGAAGATCAACTACGGCCGGATCGATCCCGATGTCTCGCGCGAGCTGTTCATCCGCAACGCGCTGGTCGAGGGCGACTGGCGCACCCACCACAAGTTCTACGCGGACAACCGCAAGCTGCTGACCGAGGTCGAGGAGCTGGAGAACCGGGCGCGGCGCCGCGACATCGTCGTGGACGACGAGACCCTGTTCGACTTCTACGACCAGCGGATCCCCGAGCACGTGGTGTCGGGGGCCCACTTCGACTCCTGGTGGAAGCACAAGCGGCGCGAGGAGCCCGAACTCCTCGACTTCGAACGCGAGATGCTGCTGACGGAGAAGGCGGCCGGGGTCACCAAGGCCGACTATCCGGACTCCTGGCGGCAGGGGCAGCTGAAGTTCCGGGTGACCTACCAGTTCGAGCCCGGCGCGGACGCGGACGGCGTGACCGTGCACATCCCGCTCCAGGTGCTGAACCAGGTCACCGACGAGGGCTTCGACTGGCAGATCCCGGGCCTGCGCGAGGAGGTCGTCACCGAGCTGATCCGCTCGCTGCCGAAGCCGATCCGCCGGCACTACGTGCCCGCGCCGAACTACGCCTCGCGCTTCCTGGAGCAGCAGCCCGCGCTCCGGGAGCCGCTGCCGTCGGTGCTGGCGCGCGAGCTCCAGCGGATGGTCGGAGTACCGGTCTCGGCGGAGGACTTCGACCTCTCCCGGATCCCCGACCACCTGAAGATCACCTTCCGGATCGTTGACGAGCGCCGGCGCAAGCTCGCCGAAGCCAAGGACCTGGAGGCCCTGCGGCTCCAGCTGAAGCCCAAGGCCCGCCAGGCCCTCTCCCAGGCCGCGGCCGCCACCGCCGAGCGGGCGGGCGGAGAGTCGGTGGAGCGCACCGGGCTGACCGACTGGACGATCGGCAGCCTGGTGAAGGTCTTCGAGACCCGGCGGGCCGGCCAGCCGGTGAAGGCCTACCCGGCGCTGGTGGACGAGGGGACGAGCGTCTCGGTGCGGCTCTTCGACACCGAGGCCGAGCAGCAGCGGGCGATGTGGCTGGGCACCCGGCGGCTGATCCTGCTCAACATCCCGGTCAACCCGGCGAAGTTCGCCTCGGAGAAGCTGACCAACCAGCAGAAGCTGGCCCTCTCCCGCAATCCGCACGGCTCCATCCAGGCGCTGTTCGACGACTGCGCCACCGCGGCCACGGACAGGCTGATCGCCGACCACGGCGGTCCGGCCTGGGACGAGGCGGGCTTCCGCCGGCTGTTCGACGCGGTGCGGGCCGACCTGGTGGACACCACCGTGCGGACCGTCCAGCAGGTGCAGCAGGTCCTGGCGGCCTGGCAGGCCTGCGAGCGGCGTCTGAAGGCCACCGGCAGCCTGGCCCTGATGGCGAACGTCGCGGACGTGAAGGCGCAGCTGGCGGCCCTGATGCCGACCGGTTTCGTGACCCTGACCGGGCTGAAGCGGCTGCCGGACCTGATGCGCTACCTGGTGGCGATCGACCGGCGGCTCCAGCAGATGCCGACGGGCGCCCAGCGCGACACCACGCGCATGGAGAAGGTCCACGAGATGCGGGACGAGTACCTGTGGCTGCTGGAGCAGTTGCCGAAGGGACGCCCCGTGCCGGAGGCCGTCACCGAGATCCGCTGGATGATCGAGGAGCTGCGGGTCAGCTACTTCGCGCACGCGCTGGGGACGGCGTACCCGATCTCCGACAAGCGCATCGTGAAGGCGGTGGACGCCCTCGCTCCGTGATCCGGTTCGACCTCACCCCCTGACCTGCTGTACAGTCTGACTCGCAGCCGAGCGATCGGCAGCGATCGAGGACCTGTGGAGCAGTTGGTTAGCTCGCCACCCTGTCAAGGTGGAGGTCGCGGGTTCAAGTCCCGTCAGGTTCGCAGAAACGTCAGGGCCCGTATCCCGCAAGGGATACGGGCCCTGACGCATTGCCGGGCCCGGCACCGGGCCCTCGCGGACGCGCTCCGCCACCCCATGATCACGCGGGGCTCACGATGCCCCTGGAAGCCCCTCAGGCGGCTCCGGCCGACCGCCCGGACCTCCCAGGCCCGCGCGCACGCCCACGGCCCCTCCAGGGCCCTTCCAGCCGACCGGGGGTGCACATCACCCAGAGGGGAGAAATCCCCCATTCGCGTGAGGCACTCTGCGCGGGACGTCCCTTTACGAGGCGCATTGCCGGATGTACAAGAGATATCAGCTGTGACGGGAGTCACCCTACGAGTTTTTGAGACTCATACGTTTATCGGAGCCCTACGGCTGCTCGATTTAATATGTGCAATGGCACCCACCCGTCCGGGATCCGGCCCGGTACCCGGCGGTAGCCTCCGGAGCCCCCGGGACCCCCGAGTCCCTCCGGGACCCCCGAGGACCTCCGGGCACAAAAAAAATCGCGCTGGACCCGGCGGAGTCCAGCGCGATCGACGACGGTGCCTGTTGGGGCAGGCCCCGCCGCATGAAGCTGTGTGGGTTCATCGGATTGGGGGATCCGATACGCACCCTTTAAAGCGGTGGTGCTGCGGGACCTCAGGCCTCGCTGCGCTGCTGCGGAATTCCCGCGAGCAGTGCGCGAACCTCGGCCTCGCGGTAACGGCGGTGTCCACCCAGGGTGCGGATGGACGTGAGCTTGCCGGCCTTGGCCCAGCGGGTAACCGTCTTCGGGTCCACGCGGAACATGGTGGCAACCTCAGCCGGGGTCAGCAGCGGCTCGGCATCAGGGGTGCGAGCGGTCATGAGCGGCCTCCTCGGGAGAACCGAACCATCTCGGTTCTTTCCTCTAAATTCTGCACCTTGGCCCACGTTGCCCGAAATGGACATACGCAGGCCGAGTCGGTTATAGGACGAACGGCTTGTCCTCGGCACTACAACTACACCATCCGTCCAGCCTCGACGGCCAAACCGATGGAATTGCCCTCCGAGGTGTTCATCAGCGGCGGAAGCCGATGGACCGCCCTATAACGGACAGTCACCCCACTGTGACGATCAGTCACAGAGCGATCAGGAGTCGTCAGACCCCCCATAGAGTGCAATACCGAGCATTCCGCCCGAAGTTGGGCGGAAGGAACCCTCCCCGGACTCCTTGTCCTATTTTGGCATGAGGATAGGGGATGGGCGCAAGGGCGTGGATAGTGCGGTCCGTCACGCTTGAGCCAATGGCCCGGATCGGGACGTAGGTCCTGGAACAAAGACCCTAATACCGTGATCAAGCCCCTGATCTGCGACTTGTGGGCCATTCAGCCGATCATGACCGATACGGGCGATACGCGTAGCGCCCGAACGGGTTCCGAACAGGTACGTCCATGATCTACGCAGACCCCGGCTCCGGAAAGGGTCAAGGCTGCCTCTAGTTCGCGAAAAGTCTCTCCCTCACCGCCCGCCAGCGCCCCGCCAGCTCCTCGTACACCGCCACCGCCCCGTCGTCGTCCCCCTCGCGCAGGGCCGCGATCCCCTCCGCGAGGTCGCGGGCCGACCGGTCGCCGGCCAGTCCGTCAGCCGGGAGCGCGTGCAGCAGCCCGCCGTAGTCCAGTTCGACCATCGACCTCGGGTGGAACTCCTCCAGCCAGCGGCCTACCTCCGCCAGCCCCTCCGCCAGCGGCCCGTACCCCTGCCGCCCCCGCTCCTCGGCCTGGCGCAGCGTCCGCAGACCCCGCGCGAGCCGGCGCCGCGCCTGCACCATCGGCGTCCGGTACCGCAGCCGCTCGCCCGGCAGGTACTCCCGCTCCTCGTCCGCCACCAGCACGAACCAGCGCAGCGGCACCTGCCACACCCCGGTGCGGATCCACGGGCGGGCGTCGGGGTTCCGCTCCCGCCAGGCCTCGTACTCGGCCGCGGCCCGCCGGCGCGCCGACGGCGGGAGCGCCGCGTCCAGCACCGGTGCCGGGAAGTTCGCCACCAGTTCCTCCAGCGCCAGCCAGCCGCGCAGCCGCGTCCGCCAGGGGCAGACCAGCAGCACCCCGTCCAGCTCAGCCGTGAACGCGTCCCCGCTCTCGTGCACCGGCACCCCGACCACGGGCACCCGCACCAAGTCGGACAGGGACCGGCGCAGTTCGTCCTGGGCGGTCGGCGCGGGCCCGCGCCGGGCGTACGCCGCCCAGTGCGTGCGCTCCGGTTCCGGGAAGGAGGACAGGGGTTCGTAGACCCTCAGGTAGGAGGCGTACGGGACCGTCGGCGCGGGGCGCGCGGACGGCGGCCGGAGGTCGGGGGATTCGCTCACCCCCTCGTCCTCCCCGTTCCGGAGGCCGGGTTCACCTCCAACTCGCGGCCCGGAAAAGGAATCCGGCGACCGGCGCGGGAGGGGTCCGCGACCCGGGAGCGTTCCGATCCCCGGACAAGGGCCACCCGTACCGGCCACAGGTCTTACTCTGCTCCCAGTGCGCCCTCCCCCACCCGCAGGGCGGGCGTCTTTCCGCCGCATCTCTTCCATGGGAGTCACCACCGTGACCGAAATGACCGACGGCGTCCTGCACACCCTGTTCCGCAGTGAGCAGGGCGGCCACGAGCAAGTCGTGCTGTGCCAGGACCGGGCCACCGGACTCAAGGCCGTCATCGCCATCCACTCCACCGCCCTGGGCCCCGCCCTCGGCGGTACGCGCTTCCACGCGTACGCCTCCGACGAGGAAGCCGTCCGTGACGCGCTGAACCTCTCGCGCGGCATGTCGTACAAGAACGCCCTCGCCGGTCTCGACCTCGGCGGCGGCAAGGCCGTGATCATCGGCGACCCCTCCGTCCTGAAGACCGAGGAACTCCTCCTGGCCTACGGCCGCTTCGTGGAGTCGCTCGGCGGCCGCTACGTCACCGCCTGCGACGTCGGCACGTACGTCGCCGACATGGACGTCGTCGCCCGCGAGACCCGCTGGGCCACCGGCCGCTCCCCCGAGAACGGCGGCGCCGGCGACTCCTCGGTGCTCACCGCCTTCGGCGTCTTCCAGGGCATGCGCGCCAGCGCCCAGCACCTGTGGGGCGACCCGACCCTGCGCGGCCGCAAGGTCGGCGTCGCGGGCGTCGGCAAGGTCGGCCGCCACCTGGTCGAGCACCTCCTGGAGGACGGCGCCGAGGTCGTGATCACGGACGTCCGCGAGGAGTCCGTGCGCGAGATCCTCGACAAGCACCCCGGCGGCAAGGTCACGGCCGTCGCGGACACCGAGGCCCTGATCCGCACCGAGGGCCTGGACATCTACGCCCCCTGCGCGCTCGGCGGCGCCCTGAACGACAGCTCCGTCCCGGTGCTCACGGCCTCGGTCGTGTGCGGCGCGGCGAACAACCAGCTGGCCCACCCGGGCGTGGAGAAGGACCTCGCGGACCGCGGGATCCTCTACGCCCCGGACTACGTGGTCAACGCGGGCGGCGTGATCCAGGTCGCCGACGAGCTGCACGGCTTCGACTTCGACCGCTGCAAGGCCAAGGCCTCGAAGATCTTCGACACCACCCTGGCCATATTCGCACGTGCGAAGGAAGACGGCATCCCGCCGGCCGCCGCGGCCGACCGGATCGCCGAGCAGCGGATGGCCGACGCCCTCGCCGCGCGCGCGGCGGCCCGCACGGCCTAGCCCCGCCGGGGTCCGGCCGGACCCCCGCCGGACCCCTGCCGGAGCGCGGCGAGACGGAACTCACTGCGCTTCGGCGGGTCGGCGGCCAGGAAAGCGTTAAAATCGCAGCTGACCAGCGAGTACGGGGTGTCCCGCTGGTTCTGTGGAGAGGCACGTCATGCGGGCGGCGTACCGTATGGCCGCGGAAGCAGGTACCGTTAAACCCCTACGGACGGTCTCTCCACGGAGAGCCCGCTCCGAACCATGAACGCGTGTCAGACTCTGGGGCCGTCGAGCCCCGTCACCGAGGGGGTCGAGCCATGGGGCGCGGCCGGGCCAAGGCCAAGCAGACAAAGGTCGCCCGCCAGCTGAAGTACAACAGCGGCGGGACCGACCTGACGCGTCTGGCCAATGAGCTGGGCGCATCGCCGACAGAGCCGCTGATCAGCGCGCCGGTCGAAGTCGATGACGATCTGGACGACGACGACCCGTACGCCAAGTACGCGGATCTCTACAACGATGACGACGAGGACGAGGACGACGAGTCCGGTCCGTCGGCGCACCGTCGCGGGGCTTGACGCGCAGCACCTCTGCATCGAGCGTCTGCACAGCCCAGCTCTTGCTGGCTGACAGCTGAAGAATGCCGAAACCCGGTCCAGGGCCTTGCCCCGGACCGGGTTTCAGCGCTGCTCAGCCCGCGTAGCTGCCGGTGAGGGCGGCACCCTCGGTGTGGTCGCCGCGGTCCAGGATCTCGCCCGCGACCCATGCCTCGACACCCCGGTCGGCCAGCGCGGTCAGGGCCACGTCCACCGACTCCTGCGGGACCACGGCCATCATGCCGACGCCCATGTTCAGGGTCTTCTCCAGCTCCAGCTGCTCGACGTTCCCCGCCTTGCCTACCAGGTCGAAGACGGCACCCGGGGTCCAGGTGGAGCGGTCGACCGTGGCGTGCAGGTGGTCCGGGATGACCCGGGCCAGGTTCGCGGCGAGGCCGCCGCCGGTGATGTGCGAGTAGGCGTGGACCTCGGCCGTACGGGTGAGGGCCATGCAGTCGAGCGAGTAGATCTTGGTCGGCTCCAGCAGTTCCTCGCCGAGGGTCCGGCCGAGCTCCTCGACGTGCTGGTCGAGGGACATCCCGGCGCGGTCGAAGAGGACGTGGCGGACGAGCGAGTACCCGTTCGAGTGAAGGCCGGACGATGCCATCGCGATGACGGCGTCCCCCGTACGGATGCGATCGGCGCCCAGGAGGCGGTCGTACTCGACCACGCCCGTGCCGGCGCCCGCGACGTCGAAGTCGTCCGGTCCCAGCAGGCCCGGGTGCTCGGCGGTCTCGCCGCCGACCAGGGCGCAGCCGGCGAGGACGCAGCCCTCGGCGATGCCCTTGACGATGGCCGCGACGCGCTCGGGGTGGACCTTGCCGACGCAGATGTAGTCCGTCATGAAGAGGGGCTCGGCACCGCAGACGACGATGTCGTCCATGACCATGGCGACCAGGTCGTGGCCGATGGTGTCGTAGACGCCCATCTGGCGGGCGATGTCCACCTTGGTGCCGACGCCGTCCGTGGCCGAGGCCAGCAGGGGGCGCTCGTAGCGCTTGAGGGCGGAGGCGTCGAAGAGGCCGGCGAAGCCGCCGAGGCCGCCGAGGACCTCGGGGCGCTGCGTCTTCTTCACCCACTCCTTCATCAGCTCGACGGCGCGGTCGCCCGCTTCGATGTCGACGCCGGCGTCTGCGTAGCTGGCACCGGTGGTCTTCTCTGTCATGACAGGCGAGAGCTTTCGTGTCGTTGCTGCGTGTGGTGCCGGGCCCCGGGAGAAGCCTCAAAGACAGGGCGCGGCGCAGGTGGAGCCGGGCCGGCCCGGGAAGGGCCGGCCCACGGACCTACGGGCGGCGGAGCGCGTCGGCGGCGTCGGTGCCGCCCGCGAGCTCGTTCTCCAGGAGCTGCTTGCCCAGGAGCTGCGGGTCGGGCAGCTCCATGGGGTACTCGCCGTCGAAGCAGGCGCGGCAGAGGTTGGGCTTCTGGATGGTCGTCGCCTCGATCATCGAGTCGAGCGAGATGTACGACAGCGAGTCCGCGCCCAGCGACGTGGCGATCTCGTCGACCGTCATGCCGTTGGCGATCAGCTCGGCCCGGGTGGCGAAGTCGATGCCGAAGAAGCACGGCCACTTCACCGGCGGCGAGGAGATCCGGATGTGGACCTCGGCCGCGCCGGCCTCGCGGAGCATCTTCACGAGGGCGCGCTGGGTGTTGCCGCGGACGATCGAGTCGTCGACGACGACGAGGCGCTTGCCCCGGATGACTTCCTTGAGCGGGTTGAGCTTGAGGCGGATGCCGAGCTGGCGGATCGTCTGCGAGGGCTGGATGAAGGTCCGGCCGACGTAGGCGTTCTTGACCAGGCCGGAGCCGTACGGGATCCCGCTGGCCTCGGCGTAGCCGACGGCGGCGGGCGTGCCGGATTCCGGCGTCGCTATCACCAGGTCGGCGTCGACCGGGGCTTCCTTGGCGAGGCGCCGGCCCATCTCGACGCGCGAGAGGTAGACGTTGCGGCCGGCGATGTCGGTGTCCGGGCGCGCCAGGTAGACGTACTCGAACACGCAGCCCTTGGGCTTCGCTTCTGCGAAGCGCGAGGTGCGCAGGCCGTTCTCGTCGATCGCGATGAGCTCGCCCGGCTCGACCTCGCGGACGAAGCTGGCGCCGCAGATGTCGAGGGCGGCGGTCTCGCTCGCGACCACCCAGCCGCGCTCCAGGCGGCCGAGGACCAGCGGGCGGATGCCCTGCGGGTCACGGGCGGTGTAGAGGGTCCCCTCGTCCATGAACACCAGCGAGAAGGCGCCCTTGACCTGCGGGAGGACCTTGGCGGCCGACTCCTCGATGGTCAGGGGCCTGCCGTCCTCGTCGGTCTGTCCGGCGAGGAGGGCGGTCACCAGGTCGGTGTCGTTGGTGGCCGCCACCTGGGTGGCGCGGCCGTCCTGACGGGGGAGGTCGGCGACCATCTCGGCGAGCTCGGCGGTGTTCACCAGGTTGCCGTTGTGACCCAGGGCAATGGAGCCGTGGGCGGTCGCCCGGAAGGTGGGCTGAGCGTTCTCCCAGACGGACGCTCCGGTGGTCGAGTAGCGGGCGTGACCGACCGCGATATGACCCTGGAGCGAGCCGAGAGAGGTTTCGTCGAAGACTTGGGAAACGAGGCCCATGTCCTTGAAGACGAGGATCTGGGAACCGTTGCTCACAGCGATTCCCGCGGACTCTTGTCCGCGGTGCTGCAGTGCATACAGTCCGAAGTAGGTGAGCTTGGCGACCTCTTCACCCGGAGCCCAGACACCGAAGACGCCGCAAGCGTCCTGGGGGCCCTTCTCGCCGGGGAGCAGGTCGTGGTTGAGTCGTCCATCACCACGAGGCACGTCCCCGAGTGTAGGCGAGATCGACCACTGGTCCGAATTGGGGACGGCCGGGAAATGTCACAGCACAGAGGGTGACCGAATGCCTCCGTCTCGCGATTCGATCTTTTGTTGACATCTACGAGGGCATTCGTACAGGCTCTCGCCCCATGCAGCCTCTCGGTGACCGCGCGGTCACCCTCGTCGAGCGCCGGCACGTGGACCTGGTCCGTGTCGCGAGCGCCATCTGTCGCTGTTTCGCGTAGCCGCAACTCCGCTTCTCCCTCCCACCCTTCCGCTCAGCCCCGGCCTGCCCCGGCGCGCCGCGCGCCGTCCCGCGCCCCGCCGGGGCGGGCGGCTGAGCCGTGCCCTGGAGTTCCTGTGTCTTCGCACAACAGCAAGTTTTCCCGCCGTGCCTTCGGAGGCGCCGTCGGAGCGACCGCGGCGGCCGCCGCCGCGGGGCTCGGAGCGGCTCCCGCCCGGGCCGCCGACGGGTCCGCCGACGCCCGTGGGGCCGCTCTCGGGGAGCGGGACTTCCGGGCCGCCCGCGAGCGCCGCTCACGGCGCCCGAACATCCTGTTCGTCCTGGGCGACGACATCGGATGGGCCGACCTGTCCTCGTACGGCTCCCCGCACATCAAGACCCCGAACCTGGACCGGCTCGCCCGCCAGGGGGTCCGGTTCACCGACGCCTACTCGGGTTCGGCGACCTGCTCCCCGACCCGTTTCAGCCTGTACACGGGCCGCTACCCGGCCCGTACGAAGGGCGGGCTGGCCGAGCCGATCGCCGACAGGTCGGTGGGCCTGGACCCGACGCACCCGACGCTGGCCTCCCTGTTGCGGGAGGCCGGGTACTCCACCGCGCTGATCGGCAAGTGGCACGCGGGCTACCTGCCGGACTACGGCCCGACCAGGTCGGGCTGGGAGGAGTTCTTCGGGAACTTCGGCGGGGCCCTGGAGTACTACTCCAAGCTGGGCCTGGGCGGCGAGTACGACCTGTACGAGGGCGACGCCGAGTACGAGGACCTGCGCTACTACACGAGGATCATCACGGAGCGGGCGAGCGAGTACGTCTCCCGCGACCACCACGGCAAGCCCTGGCTGCTGAACCTGAACTTCACCACGCCGCACTGGCCGTGGATCGCCGACGGGGACATCGCGGAGAGCGCCGGGATGGTCCGGCGGATCAAGGCGGGCGACGCCCGGGCGCTGTGGCACCAGGACGGCGGTTCGGTGGAGAAGTACAAGCAGATGGTGGAGGACCTGGACCGCTCGGTGGGCCGGGTGCTGGACGCGCTGAGGCGCTCGGGCCAGGAGGAGGACACCCTGGTCGTCTTCTCCAGCGACAACGGCGGCGAGCGCTTCTCGTACAACTGGCCGCTGTCGGGCAACAAGGCCTCCCTCCAGGAGGGCGGCATCCGCGTCCCGAACATCCTGCGCTGGCCCGCCCGGATCGACGGCGGCCAGGTCAGCCGGGTCCCGGTGTTCAGCCCGGACTGGACGGCGACCCTGCTGGAGCTGGCCGGGACCCGGCCGCACCGGGCGTACCCCCTGGACGGCGTGAGCCTGGCCGGGTACCTGCTGCGGGGTGAGGAGCCGGCCGAGCGGGACCTGTTCTGGCGGGTCCGCGGGGAGCGGGCGCTGCGGCGCGGGGACTGGAAGTACTACCGGGGGAAGTCGGGCCGCGACCAGCTGTTCGACCTGGCCGGGGACCTGCGCGAGCAGGCCGACCGCGCGGCGGCGGAGCCGGCCCGGCTGGCGCAGCTGCGGGCCGCCTGGGAACGGACGGACGCGGGACTGCTCCCGTACCCAGCCTGACCGGGGTCCCCGGCGGGAGCCCGCGTCCGGTCATTCGGCCGCCGAGGCCGCCTCGGCGGTCAGGATCCGGCCGTCGGCGGCGGTGAGGGTGAGGGTCCGGCCCCGCACCGTCCAGCTGAGGGTGCCCGCGCCGAAGAGGCCGGTCAGGGCCCGTTCGACCGCGCCCGCCGGGCCCTCGCAGGCCATCCGGGTGCTCGTGACGGGCCCGAAGGTGACGGTGGCGCCCTCGACGGTGGCCGCGGCGCTGAACCGGTTGCAGCCGAGGCTGCCGCCGGCGGTGCCGTCGGGTGCCAGGGCGAACCGGGCCCGGCCGGCCGCCCCGGCGGGGACCGGCACGCCGTCCAGGGAGGTCACGGTCCATTCGGTCGCGGTCAGCGGGGCGTCCGCCACCGGGGGCGTGGCGGAGGCCTGCCCGGTCGCGGCGGTGTCGCTCCCGTCCTGCGGGGCGGCGGTGCAGCCGGCGAGGGCCAGCAGGAGGGCCAGCCCTGCGGCGGCGGGCCCGGCGGGGTGCCTGGGGGTACGCATGCCCCTGGGACGGTCCCGGCGCCCGTCGGGTTCCCCCCTCAGCTCATCAGCGGCAGCAGCCCGGACAGGTCGGCCCGCTCGCCGCTGGCGCTGACCCGGGCCTCCGCCAGGGCCTCGGCCCAGCCGGTCCGGCCCGTGGCGAGCCGGAGCCAGGTGAGCGGGTCGGTCTCCACCACGTTGGGCGGGGTGCCGCGGGTGTGCCGGGGGCCCTCCACGCACTGGACCACCGCGAAGGGCGGGATCCGCACCTCCACCGACCCGCCGGGCGCCTTCACCGCGAGGGCGTCGGCGAGCAGCCGGGTGCAGGCGGCCAGGGCCTGCCGCTCGACGGGGATGTCCAGGCCGGCGGCCCGGTTCAGGTCGTCGGTGTGGACCACCAGCTCCACGGTCCGGGTGACCAGGAAGTCGGCGAGGGTCATGTCCCCGATCCACAGGTCCATCACACGGCTGCCGGGGTTCGCCTCCAGGGCCTCTGCCAGCCGGGCGCCGGCCCGTTCGAACAGCTCGGGGACCGGGGCGCCGGTGAGGGTCTCGCGGGCCGCCTCGGAGATCTTCCCGGCGAGGGAGGCCGTGGCGAAGGGCCACTCGACGGCGCTCAGCTCGGCGACGGCGGCCGGCGGCCGGGCCAGCCCCGCGGCCAGCGAGTCCGCGATCCAGGCGACGTGCCCGGCGAGGTCCCCGACGCTCCAGTCCCCGAGCCCGCTGGGCAGCCCCAGCTGCTCGGGCCCCAAGTCCCGTACGCCTTCGGCCACGTGCCCGAACTGCGCGGTGACGGCCGCGCGGATCTTCGCCTGGTCGTAGGTGCGCTGCTTCTTCTTGGCGGGCGACATGCCCCGACCCTACTGGGGCGGGGCGGCCGCCCGACACGGTCGCGGGCCCACGCGCCGAGGCCCCGCCCACGGGGTGTGGGCGGGGCCTCGGGCAGCCGGGGGCGGTCAGGCCAGGAGGGCCGGGATGGTCGCCTCGTGGGCCTCGCGGAGTTCGGCCAGGGGGAGGGTGAACTCGCCCTGGACCTCGATCTCCTCGCCGTCCACCACACCGATGCGGGTGGCGGGCAGGCCGCGGGCGCCGCACATGTCGGTGAAGCGGAGCTCCTCGCTGCGCGGGACCGACACGATGGCGCGGCCGGCGGACTCGGAGAACAGGAACGTGAACGCGTCCAGGCCCTCCGGGACCACGATCCGCGCACCGTTGCCGCCCTTGAGGCAGGACTCGGTGAGCGCCTGGATCACGCCGCCGTCCGACAGGTCGTGCGCCGCGTCGACCATGCCGTCGCGGGAGGCGGAGATCAGGATCTCGGCGAGCAGCTTCTCGCGGCCCAGGTCCACCTTGGGCGGCAGGCCGCCGAGGTGGTCGTGGACGACCTGGGACCAGGCCGAGCCGCCGAACTCCTCGGAGGTGTCGCCCAGCAGGTACAGCAGCTGGCCGGCCTCCTTGAACGCCATCGGCGTGCGGCGGTTGACGTCGTCGATCACACCGAGCACCGCCACGACCGGGGTCGGGTGGATCGCGGTGTCGCCCGTCTGGTTGTAGAGGGAGACGTTGCCGCCGGTCACCGGGGTGCCCAGCTCCAGGCAGCCGTCCGCCAGACCGCGCGTGGCCTCGGCGAACTGCCACATGACGCCCGGGTCCTCCGGCGAGCCGAAGTTCAGGCAGTCGGAGATGGCCAGCGGCTTGGCACCGGTCGCGGCGACGTTGCGGTACGCCTCGGCCAGGGCCAGCTGCGCGCCCGTGTACGGGTCGAGCTTGGCGTAGCGGCCGTTGCCGTCCGTGGCCATGGCCACGCCGAGGTTGGACTCCTCGTCGATGCGGACCATGCCCGCGTCCTCGGGCTGCGCCAGGACGGTGTTGCCCTGCACGAACCGGTCGTACTGGTCGGTGACCCAGGACTTGGAGGCCTGGTTCGGGGACGAGACCAGCGCCAGGACCTGCGCGCGCAGCTCCTCGGAGGTCTGCGGCCGCGGCAGCGCGTTCGCGTCGTCCGCCTGGAGGGCGTCCTGCCAGTCCGGACGGGCGTAGGGGCGGTGGTAGACCGGGCCCTCGTGGGCGACGGTGCCCGGGGGCACGTCCACGATCTGCTCGCCGTGCCAGAAGATCTCCAGGCGCTCGCCGTCGGTCACCTCACCGATGACGGTGGCGATGACGTCCCACTTCTCGCAGATCGCCATGAAGCGGTCGACGTGCTGCGGCTCGACGATCGCGCACATGCGCTCCTGCGACTCGCTCATGAGGATCTCCTCGGGCGAGAGCGTCGCGTCGCGCAGCGGGACGGTGTCCAGCTCCACGCGCATGCCGCCGGAGCCCGCGGAGGCCAGCTCGGACGTGGCGCAGGAGAGCCCGGCGCCGCCGAGGTCCTGGATGCCGGCGACCAGCTTCTCCTTGAAGATCTCCAGGGTGCACTCGATGAGGAGCTTCTCCTGGAACGGGTCGCCGACCTGGACGGCGGGGCGCTTGGTGGGCTTGGTGTCGTCGAAGGTCTCGGACGCGAGGACCGAGACGCCGCCGATGCCGTCGCCGCCGGTGCGGGCGCCGTAGAGGATGACCTTGTTGCCCGGGCCGGAGGCCTTGGCGAGGTGGATGTCCTCGTGCTTCATCACGCCGATGCAGCCGGCGTTGACCAGCGGGTTGCCCTGGTAGCAGGCGTCGAAGACGACCTCGCCGCCGATGTTCGGCAGGCCCAGGCAGTTGCCGTAGCCGCCGATGCCCGCGACGACGCCCGGCAGGACGCGCTTGGTGTCGGGGTGGTCGGCCGCGCCGAAGCGCAGCGGGTCCACGACCGCGACCGGGCGGGCGCCCATGGCGAGGATGTCGCGGACGATGCCGCCGACGCCGGTGGCCGCGCCCTGGTAGGGCTCGATGTACGACGGGTGGTTGTGCGACTCGACCTTGAAGGTGACCGCGTAGCCCTGGCCGACGTCGACGACGCCGGCGTTCTCGCCGATGCCGACGAGCAGGGCGTCGTTCTCCGGGGCCTTCTCGCCGAACTGCTTCAGGTGGACCTTGCTGCTCTTGTAGGAGCAGTGCTCGGACCACATGACCGAGTACATGGCGAGCTCGGCACCCGTGGGACGGCGGCCGAGGATCTCGCGGATCCGGGCGTACTCGTCCTCCTTGAGGCCGAGTTCCTTCCAGGGCTGCGCCGCGTCCGGGGTTTCGGTGGCGTTCTTGACGGTGTCGAGGCTCATGCGCTGACCAGCTTCTTCAGGACCGACGTGAAGAACGGGAGGCCGTCGGTGCGGCCGGTCCCGATCAGCGGCTCGACCGCGTGCTCGGGGTGCGGCATGAGGCCGACGACGTTCCCCTCGGCGTTGGTGATGCCGGCGATGTCGCGCAGCGAGCCGTTGGGGTTCACGTCCAGGTACCGGAAGGCCACTCGGCCCTCGGCCTCCAGTTCGTCGAGCGTGCGCTCGTCGGCGACGTACCGGCCGTCCATGTTCTTGAGCGGCACGGAGATCTCCTGGCCGGCGGTGTAGTCGCCGGTCCACGCGGTCTCCGCGTTCTCCACCCGCAGCTTCTGGTCGCGGCAGATGAAGTGGAGGTGGTTGTTGCGGAGCATCGCCCCCGGCAGCAGGTGGGCCTCGGTGAGGACCTGGAAGCCGTTGCAGATGCCGAGGACCGGCATGCCGGCCCTGGCCTGCTCGATGATGGTCTCCATCACCGGCGAGAAGCGGGAGATGGCCCCGGCGCGCAGGTAGTCCCCGTAGGAGAAGCCGCCCGCGAGGACGACCGCGTCGACCTGGTGCAGGTCCTTGTCGCGGTGCCACAGCGAGACCGGCTCCGCCCCCGCGAGGCGGACGGCGCGCAGCGAGTCACGGTCGTCGAGCGTTCCGGGGAACGTGACGACACCGATGCGAGTGGTCACCCTCAGGCCTCGACCTTCACGGTGAAGTCTTCGATGACGGTGTTGGCGAGGAACGTTTCGGCCATCTTGTGGATGCGGTCGAGGGCGGCCTGGTCGACCGGTCCCTCCACTTCCAGTTCGAAGCGCTTCCCCTGGCGGACGTCGGCGATCCCCTCGAAGCCCAGGCGCGGCAGTGCACGCTGCACCGCCTGGCCCTGGGGGTCGAGGATCTCCGGCTTGAGCATGACGTCGACTACGACGCGTGCCACTGGCACTCCCGATGAGGTGGTTGGTGCAAGGCGGTTCCCTCAGCGTACCCGTCCGAAATTTCTACGCGGGTAGATATCAGCCGGGGTCGCCCGGGCCGCGGTTTCGGCTTCACCAACGCTTCGCAAAATCCACCGGAAAACCACTCGCCCGGCATTGCGGCGGGACACGCGGGAGGAATTAACTGGGCTTCGCAATTCAATGGGAATCGCGGTACAAAGGAATCAGCCGGGACCGCAACATTTGCCGCTTCACGACGGGCAAGGTTTGCCGCATTCCACCGAAACCTCCACACAGGCGACATCACCGCACGTCAGCGCGCGGCGAGGCGCACGAAGGGACCGATATCCGTGGCGCAGCGCGTAGTAGTCACGATCTCCGACGACCTCGACGGCGGGGAAGCGGCGGAAACGGTGACGTTCGCCCTGGACGGTAAGTCCTACGAGATCGACCTCAATGTGGCGAACGCAAAGAAACTGCGGAAGAGCCTCGAGCCCTTCGTGGCCGCCGGCCGCCGCCAGTCCCGCTCGGGCAAGACCTTCAAGCACACGGCCGTCGCCCCGGACCCGGCGGTCGTCCGGGCCTGGGCCCGCTCCAACGGGCACGACGTGCCCCCGCGCGGGCGCATCCCGAAGGCGGTCTACGCCGCCTACAACGACGCCCACTGACCCCGGATTTGCCATGCACCCCCTCTGATCGGCTAGTGTGTGGATCACGCCGAGGGGCCAGGCCGAAAGGCCGGGAACCGAAGTCGTGCGGGTGTAGTTCAGTAGCAGAACACCCCCCTTCCAGGGGGGAGGCGCAGTGTGCAATCCCTGTCACCCGCTCTGCATCGCTTTACCGACCACGGTCGTGGATCAGGTAGAGTGAGGCACGCAGTGAACGGCCCACAAGCCGTCGCTGGGCATGCGGACGTAGCTCAGTTGGTAGAGCACCACCTTGCCAAGGTGGATGTCGCGCGTTCGAGTCGCGTCGTCCGCTCAGACGACAAAGGCCCCGATCTCAGATCGGGGCCTTTGTCGTTGTGGCGTGCGCCCGTGCCGTTGTGACGCGGCCCACTCCCGATGACAAATGTCATCGGGGGTCATGACAGCGCGCACTGCTCCCCCGCCAAGCCCGCCGGGAGCCTTGGAGCATGACCACCGACACAGTGATCCGGGCTCAGGGACTCCGCCGCGGCTACGCCGGGGGCTTCGAGGCCGTGCGCGGCATCGACTTCTCCGTCGCCCGTGGCGAGGTCTTCGCCCTGCTCGGCACCAACGGCGCGGGCAAGACCTCCACCGTCGAACTCCTGGAGGGGCTCGCCGCCCCCACCGGCGGCGAGGTCCGCGTCTTCGGGCTCGACCCGTACGCCCGCCGGGCCGAGGTCCGCCCGCGCACCGGGGTCATGCTCCAGGAGGGCGGATTCCCCTCCGACCTGACCGTCGCCGAGACCCTCCGGATGTGGGGCGGGGTCACCACCGGCGCGCGCCCGGCCGGGGAGGTGCTGGAGCTGGTCGGACTGGCCGCACGGTCCTCCGTACGGGTCAAGCAGCTGTCCGGCGGCGAGCGGCGCCGGCTCGACCTGGCGCTGGCCCTGCTGGGGCGGCCCGAGGTGCTGTTCCTCGACGAGCCGACCACCGGGATGGACCCCGAGGGCCGCCAGGACACCTGGGACCTCGTCCGGGAGCTGCGGGCCCAGGGCACCACCGTGCTGCTGACCACGCACTACCTGGAGGAGGCCGAGTCCCTCGCGGACCGGCTCGCGATCATGCACGAGGGGGAGCTGGTGCTGTCCGGCACGCCCCGGGAGGTCACCGCGACCCGGCCGTCCCGGATCCGCTTCGCCCTGCCCGACGGGGTGCCCGCCGGACGGCTGCCGCTGGCGCTGCGCGCCGCCGCCGACGGCCCGCGCGTGGAGATCCGTACCGACCGGCTCCAGACCGACCTCACCGTGCTGCTGCGCTGGGCCGAGGAGGCCGGGGTCGAACTGGCCGGGCTCGACGCCCGCCACGCCTCCCTGGAGGAGGCCTTCCTGGAGATCGCCCGGAGCCGCCGCGGCGCGGCCGCCGGCGCCCACCGCACCGACGGCACGATGGCGGGGACCCGATGAACGCGCTCATCCCGAACCCCGGCCGGCTCGCCACGCTGGGCCGGTCCGAACTGACCCTGCTGGTCCGCAACCGGGCCACGCTGAGCGTGGCCGTGCTGATGCCCGCGTCGATGGTCTTCGTCCTGCGCACGATCGCCGGCGGGGACACCGCGGCCGCCGTCGCCCGGGCCACCCTCACCGGGGGCATCGGGATGGTGCTGGTCCTCGTCGTCTACATGAACCTGGTCTCCGCCTACGTCGCCCGGCGCGAGGAGCTCGTCCTGAAGCGGCTGCGCACGGGCGAGGCCGGCGACCTGGAGATCCTCACCGGGACGGCGCTGCCCTCGGCGGTCATCGCCCTCGTCCAGATCGCCGCCCTCGCGGTGGCCGGGGCCGCGGTGCTGGGCGCGCCGCTGCCGCAGCACCCGGCGCTGCTGCTCGCGGGCGTCCTCGGCGCCCTGCCGCTGCTCGCCGGACTGGCCGCGCTGACCAGCGCCTTCACCCGGAACGTGGAGACCGCGGGACTGACGACGCTGCCGCTGTTCCTGGTGACGGCGATCGGCTCGGGGCTGTTCGCGCCGACGGACTCCCTGCCCGACACCGTGGCCCCGGTGTGCGCACTGCTGCCGCTCAGCGGGGTGATGGCGCTGGTCCGGGCCGGCTGGAGCGGCGGGGCCGGGGGCCACGAGCTGCTGGGGGCCGCGCTCAACACGCTGGCCTGGATCATGGTCACGGTGTTTGCTGTCCAGCGGTGGTTCCGCTGGGAACCGCGCCGCTAGACGAGGGAAAGAGCCGGGGGGACGGGCCGTGTCGAAGCTGACCGGGTGGTGGAAGAACCGCAGCAGTGCGGGCAAGGTCGAGGTGTACACGCGCTGGTCGTTCCACTTCTTCGTGCTCGTGGAGATCCTGTCCTTCGGGTCGATGGCCTTCACGGTCCGCGACCCCGCCTCCCCGAAGCCGCTGGCACCCGCCGTGGCGGCCTTCCTCGCGGTGTGCGCGCACTCCCTGCTCGTCGGGTTCCTGTCCTCCAGGGCCCTGGACGGGGTGACCGGCCGGCGCGAACGGCCGGTGCGGCTCGCGGTGGCCACCTCGGTCGTCACGGCCGCCACCGTCCTGCTCTTCCTCGGCCTGCGCCGGGTCGGCTGGCTCCACGAGGCCGCGGCGCCCGGACTGGTGGTCGGGGTGAGCTGCTTCGGCTGCGGATCCCTCGTGCTGACCCTGCAGAAGGTCCGCCACATGAGGCTCGTCCCCCTGGCCGCCGCCGCGGGGACCGCGGCGGCCGTCGCGGCGCTGGGCCTGCCGCTGAACGAGGTCGTCGGGTACTTCATCGGGGTCCTGATCACCTGTGCCTTCCTCGCCTTCACCTGCGGGTTCTCCGGATGGCTGCTGCGCACCGTCTACGAGCTCGACCAGGCCCGGGAGGTCCAGGCCCGGCTGGCGGTCGCGGAGGAGCGGCTGCGGTTCGGGCGGGACCTGCACGACGTGATGGGCCGCAACCTGGCGGTGATCGCCCTCAAGAGCGAGCTGGCGGTGCAGCTGGCCCGGCGCGAACGCCCCGAGGCCGTGGACCAGATGATCGAGGTGCAGCGGATCGCGCGGGAGTCGCAGAAGGAGGTGCGCGACGTCGTGCGCGGCTACCGCGAGGCGGACCTGGCCGTGGAACTGGAGGGTGCGCGCGGGGTGCTCAGCGCGGCCGGGATGGACTGCCGGGTGGAGTTCTCGGCGGCCGGGCGGGAGCTGCCGGGCGAGGTGCAGTCGGCGCTGGGCTGGGTGGTCCGGGAGGCGACGACGAACGTACTGCGGCACGGGGACGCCCGCAGCTGCCTGATCCGGCTGACGGACCGGGAGGCTCCGGGCACCCTGACGCTGCTGGTGGAGAACGACGGGGTGCCCGACGCCCCGGCCGGACCGCCCGGATCCGGGCTCGCGGGCCTGCGGGAGCGGCTCGCGGCCGTGGACGGGACCCTGCACGCGGGGCCGGCCGGGGGCGGCCGGTTCCGGCTGCGGGCCGAGATACCCCTGGACGCACGACGAGTGGAGGTGCGGGCGTGAGCCCCGTACGGGTACTGCTGGCGGACGACGAACACCTGATCCGGGGCGCGCTGGCCGCCCTGCTGGGGCTGGAGGACGACCTGGCGGTCGTCGCCGAGGCGGCCTCCGGGCCGGAGGCCCTCGCCATGGCGCGGGCGCACCGGCCCGACGTGGCGGTGCTGGACCTCCAGATGCCGGGGGCGGACGGTGTGAGCGTCGCCACATCGCTGCGGACCGAGCTGCCCGACTGCAAAGTCATGATCGTGACCAGTCACGGGCGCCCCGGGCACCTGAAGCGGGCCCTCGCGGCGGGGGTGCGGGCCTTCGCCCCGAAGACGGTGTCGGCGCAGCGGCTGGCCGAGCTGATCCGTACGGTGCACGCCGGAGGCCGTTACGTGGACCCGGAGTTGGCGGCCGACGCGATCAGCGCGGGGGACTCCCCGCTGACGGCCCGCGAGGCGGAGGTGCTGGAACTCGCGGCCGACGGGGCGCCCATCGCGGAGATCGCGGAGCGGGCCCGGCTGTCGCAGGGGACCGTGCGGAACTACCTGTCCTCGGCCGCCATGAAGCTCGGCGCGGAGAACCGTCATACGGCAGTGCGTCTCGCCCGGTCCCGGGGTTGGGTATAGTAGGCATCGCGCTGAGGCGCACAGGCGGACATAGCTCAGTTGGTAGAGCACCACCTTGCCAAGGTGGATGTCGCGCGTTCGAGTCGCGTTGTCCGCTCAGTGAACGAAGGCCCCGATCGGTTGATCGGGGCCTTCGTCGTATCAGCTCCAGGTCTGGCCGGTGAGGCGCTCGTAGGCCTCGACGTACTTGGCGCGGGTCTGCGCCACGACGTCCTGCGGGAGGACCGGCGGCGGGAGCTCGCCCTTGGAGTCCCAGCCGGAGGCCGGGGAGGCCAGCCAGTCGCGGACGTACTGCTTGTCGAACGAGGGCTGCGTGCGGCCCGGCTGCCACTGGTCGGCGGGCCAGAAGCGGGAGGAGTCCGGGGTGAGGACCTCGTCGGCGGCGACGAGCGTGCCGTCCTTGTCGAAGCCGAACTCGAGCTTGGTGTCCGCGAGGATGATCCCGCGCTCGCGGGCGATGTCGCGGGCGCGGCCGTAGACGGCGAGGGTGGTCTGGCGCAGCAGCGCCGCCGTCTCGGCGCCGGTGGTGCGGGCGACCTCCTCGTAGGAGACGTTCTCGTCGTGGTCGCCGACCTCGGCCTTGGCGGCCGGGGTGAAGATCGGGGCGGGCAGCTCGGAGCCGTCGACGAGGCCCTCGGGCAGGGCGAGCCCGCAGACCGTCCGGGACTGCACGTACTCCTTGAGGCCGGAGCCGGTGAGGTAGCCGCGGGCCACGCACTCGACCGGGACCATGTCGAGGCTCTTGCAGACCAGCGTGCGGCCCTCCCAGTCGGCGGGGGCGCCGGCGGGCAGGTCGGTGCTGATGACGTGGTTCGGGACCAGGTCCGAGAGCTGCTCGAACCACCAGAGGGAGAGCTGCGTCAGGATGCGGCCCTTCTCCGGGATCTCGGTGGGCAGCACCCAGTCGGCGGCGGAGATGCGGTCGCTGGCGACCATGACGAGGTTGCCGTCCTCGCCGCGGTAGAGGTCGCGGACCTTGCCGGTGTGGAGGTGGACGAGGCCGGGCACCTGCACCGGCTCGGGCTTTTCGACGAATCCGGGCACGGGGTCTCCCTGTGGTTCTGTACGAGCGCGGTTCCATTCTCCCGCACGGGGTGCCGTGCCCGGGGCAGGGGGGTGGGCCGGTCGTCCGGCCGGTCCGGGCGGTCCGGGTTCGGGGCGTCCCGTCAGTCCCGCTTGCAGATCCGGTCGAGGAGGTTGGCCGTCGCCCGCTGGATCCGCTCGTCCACGTGTCCGGGGCGGTCCAGGGCCGGGGACCAGGCGAAGGTGCCGGAGGCGAAGACGAGGGCCCCGCTGGGCGCCCGGTAGAGGGAGGTCTCCTGGTGGCGCTTGGCTCCCTCGCCGTCGAGGTACGGGGAGTGGGCGAGCAGGATCCGGTCCTGGTGCTCGGGGAGCTGGGTGCGCGGGAAGTACCGGTCGGCCTCGCCCGCGACCAGACCGTCGAGCTCGTCGTTCTCGGCGGCGCCGGTGGAGTCCCAGAGCCAGTGCGTGGCGTTGCGGACGATCAGGGGTGCGGGTTCCGGGACCCGGCCCGCGTACTGGATGCCGAGCAGCTGCTGTTCCGGGCGGTCCACCTCGCGCCACAGGCTGGGGCGGCCGGGGCCGCGGCGTTTTCGGCAGGTCAGGAGCCGGTCGGGGACTCCGGAGGGGGAGGGGGCCAGCTCGACCTGCCAGTACATGGTGTTGGCGGACAGGAAGACGAGCGAGGTGCCGCGGTCGCGGGCGCGCTCGACGGTGCGGCGCATGGGGAGCGACCAGTACTCGTCGTGCCCGGGGAAGACCAGGCCCCGGTAGCGGGTGGGGTCGACGCGGCCGGCGTGGAGGTCGCGGGTGTCGGCGTAGGCGAGGTCGTAGCCGTAGCGCTCGGCCCAGCGGATGAAGTCGTAGGCGTGGCCGACGTGCAGGGGCAGCCCGGCGCCCGCGTAGGGGCGGTCGAAGGAGACGGTGATGGCGGCGTCCCGCTCCCCGAGCAGCCGGCCCTCCTCGTCCCAGGCGTGGTACAGGCTGGCGCCGGTGTGGCCGTCCTCGGGGTAGAGGTTGTAGGCCTGCCAGGTGATGTCGGGGAGCAGGAGGAGCAGGTCCGCGGGGTGGTCGTCGCGGACCGTGAAGGGGATGTGGGAGCGGTAGCCGTCGGCGGTGGTGAGGACGGCCACGTACGCGCCGACGGTCCAGTACGAGGGGATCTGGAGCCGCCAGGACTGCCACCAGTGGTGGCAGGACACCGTGCGGTCGGCGGTGAGCGGGGGCGGCTGGACGATGCCGGACAGCCGGGGGCTGGTGGTGATCTTCGAGGCGCCGTCGCCGCCGTAGTGGCCGATGCGGTAGACGTCGACCTGGAACTGCTGGGGCGGGTCGACGGTGATGTGGAAGTCGATGGCCTCGCCGGGGGCCACGGCTCCGGTGGAGCTGAAGCCCTTGATCTGCCGGTGCACGTCGTCGGCGGTACGGGGGCCGCCGCCGCGGTGGGCGCCGGGCTTCTGGCCGGGCGCCAGGGCCGGGTCCACGTACCAGGGGACGACGTGGCCCGTGTCGTCGAAGTACAGCTCGCTGCCCCGGAACCAGGGCAGCGGGCCCTGGCCGAAGGGGTCGTTCACCGCGTGCGCGAGCGCACCCGATTCCCAGCGCCGGATCTGGTCCGCACCCATTCCGCTCCCCTCCCTCGCTCCCCCGAACGCGTTCTCGACACGGTGGCGCGGGCCGGGTTCGGACACCGGCGTCGCGACCGGTCCCAGCACATCACATAACGCACTCACTCCGTCACCGTTCGTCGTGAATTGACGGGAATGGAACCTGAGACGCCGCTTTGCATGGCGCGGCGGGTGGCGCCGGGGTGGCCCCCGGTGGCGCGGAGCCCTTGC
Source organism: Streptomyces sp. NPDC093801 (assembly GCF_040701585.1). Lineage (NCBI taxonomy): Bacteria > Bacillati > Actinomycetota > Actinomycetes > Kitasatosporales > Streptomycetaceae > Streptomyces > Streptomyces sp. NPDC093801. Next base: position 50,283 of record NZ_JBFBDP010000022.1, read on the forward strand.
CCGGCCGGGCGTGACGGCGGGCGCGGCGGCGTACGCGGGCACCTGCCGCCGGAGCGGGACGGCGGGCGGCCGGGCCCGGGGGGTGGCCGGGATCCGCGCCGGGGCGGGGCGCTTTCGCCGGGGCGGGGCGCTCAGACGAGGCGGACGGGCTTCTCCGGGCGGACGCCGAGCTCGGCGAGCCAGTCCCGCAGGGGCTCCGGGTCCCCGTCCTCGACGAGGGAGAGCACCCGGGCGGCGAGGTCGGCCCGCCGCTCGCCGCCGACCAGCAGGACCGGGCCGTCCAGCCAGTCCAGTCCGGGGTCGGCCCCGGCCGAGTCCACGGCCGCGCAGCACACCAGGGCGGTGACGTGGTCGGCCAGCAGGTCGCGGCCGCTGCGCGGGGGCTGGAGCGGGAACAGGGGCAGGGTGTCGGCGCCCCCGGACCGGCCTCCGGGGCCTGCCGTACGGGCTCCGGCGGTACGTTCCTCCCGCGCGAGGTCCCCGCTGAGCCGGCCGGCGAGGGCCTCGCCGGCGGCGCCGTCCCCGGCGGGGTCCGTGAGGTAGCCGAGCACCCGCTCCAGCGTCGGCCCGCCGAAGGCGTCGGCGGGGGCGGGGGCCTTCGCCGGGGCGGCCGCGGAGGGCGCGGGCCGGACGGCGATCGGCGCGGGGGCCGACGGCTCCGGGCGGGGCGTGCCGGAGGCGGCGGGGAGGCCCGGGCCCGCCGGGACGGACAGGGCGTCCAGGGCGGCGTGCAGGCGGGCCGCCTCCGTACGCCACTTGCGGTCGACGACCTCCTCCGGGTAGGCCGCCCAGTCCACCGGGGACCAGTCCGGGCCGGCCTCGGCCGGACCGCCGTGGAACAGCCGGGCCGCCAGCAGCGAGGCGGCCTCGTCGATCATCCCGGGCTGCTCCAGCAGGTCGCAGGCGGGACGCTCCCCGAGCCGCGAGGCGAAGCCTTCCGCCAGCCGGTCGCGCCGGGACAGTTCGGTCAGGGCGGAGACGACCCCCGCGTCGAGGTGCGCGGGCCAGCGGCCCATCCGCCAGGCGGGCAGCGCGACCCGGGTCAGCAGCCGGTCCCAGCCCGCATAGGCCAGGCCGACCTGCTCCTGGGCGACGGTGCGCATCCCCTGGTCCACCCCCTGCGCGCGCTCCGAGGCGGCCGCGGCCACCCCGCGCTCCATCTCGGCGGCGTCCGGCCCGCACAGCCGCAGCAGCAGCCGGGCCGGGCGGCCGACCAGCCAGCCCAGTCCGGGCCGGCCGCCGATGTCCGCCGCGGCGTCGAGCCCCCGGACGAAGCCGCGGGCGTCGGCTATGTCGGGGTGGGCGGAGGGGCCCGTGCCGGCGACGACGGGCGCGAGGAGGGCCCGCAGCTCCGCGACGCGCATCCACCACAGGAACGGCGAGCCGATCACGAGCACGGGGGCCGCGCCGGGCTCCGACTCCGGGCCGTCGGATATGCCGCTCCGGCGGTGCGCGCCGTGGCTGCGGTCCTCCAGCCAGCTGTCGCAGTCGGGGGTCAGGGCTATCGCGGAGGGCGCGGGCACGCCCATCCGGTCGGAGAGGTCCCGTACGAGCCGGTACAGGTCGGGCGCTGCGGCCTCGGGCAGCGGCACGGTGGGCGTCACGGCGGGGCTCGCCCGCAGCACCACGGCACCGAAGATCCCGCCCGCCAGCAGCACGAGCACGGCCACCGCGCAGACGGCCAGGGTCACGGAGGGCCAGGGGTCGCCGGCCAGCCTGCCCGTGAGCCGGGCGGTGACCAGCACCACGGCGAGGGCGGCGGGCAGCAGCACGGCCGCCATCGCCCGGCTGCGGACCCGCAGCACGGCGAGGGCCCGGGAGCGCGCGGACGGCACGCCCACTTCTGCGATCGAACCGGTTCCGGACACGGCCGGACCTCACCCCCTCTGCCCTGCGGCGGCTTTGCTCACTCCCCCACTGTGACACCCGCCACTGACATCGCAATGCCGGTGGGCCATGTGCCGGAATGCTTGCGCCGCACCCTAGTTGGGGTGCACGCGGCCGTCAGGCGGACAAGGGGACCATCACCCGATGGAATGGCTTTGGGTAAAGGTGGGTGCACTCGAGCGCCGCTGGAGGCAGGCGCACGCGGGCGCACGCGAGGGCCCGGCGCGCGCTGTCGCGCACCGGGCCCCCGGTTGCCCACAGGCCTGCTGGTCAGCGGCCCTCGGCCGCCTTGGCGGCGATGTCCGTACGGTGCTGCGCACCGTCGAGGCGGATCCGCGCGACGGCCTTATACGCCCTCTCGCGCGCCTGCGCCAGGTCGGAGCCGGTCGCCGTCACGGACAGCACGCGGCCGCCCGCGCTGACGACGGCGTCGCCCTCCTGCCGGGTCCCGGCGTGCAGCACGTAGGCCTCCGGCCCGTCCTCGGCGGCCACCTCGGCGAGGCCCTCGATCGGGTCGCCGGTGCGCGGGGTGCCGGGGTAGTTGTGCGAGGCGATGACCACCGTGACGGCGGCCTCGTCGCGCCAGCTCAGCGGCGGCAGCGCGTTCAGGGTGCCGTTCGCGGCGCCCAGCAGCACGCCCGCGAGGGGGGTCCGCAGCCGGGCGAGGACCACCTGGGTCTCGGGGTCGCCGAAGCGGGCGTTGAACTCGATCACGCGGGTGCCGCGGCCGGTGAGGGCGAGCCCGGCGTACAGCAGCCCGGAGAAGGGGGTGCCGCGGTGGCGGAGCTCGTCCACGGTCGGCTGGAGGACGGTCTCCAGGACCTCGTCGACCAGCTTCGGGTCGGCCCACGGCAGCGGGGAGTACGCGCCCATGCCGCCGGTGTTGGGGCCCTCGTCGCCGTCGAGCGCGCGCTTGAAGTCCTGCGCGGGCTGGAGCGGCAGCACGGTGACGCCGTCGGTGATGGCGAAGAGGGAGACCTCGGGGCCGTCGAGGTACTCCTCGATGACGACGCGGTCGCAGCCGGCGGCGTGCGCCCGGGCGGCCTCGCGGTCCCCGGTGACCACGACGCCCTTGCCGGCGGCCAGGCCGTCGTCCTTGACCACGTACGGGGCGCCGAAGGCGTCGAGCGCCGCGTCGACCTCCTCGGCGGTGGTGCAGACGTAGCTGCGGGCGGTCGGGACGCCGGCGGCGGCCATCACGTCCTTGGCGAAGGCCTTGGAGCCCTCCAGCTGCGCCGCCTCGCCGGACGGGCCGAAGACGGGGATGCCGGCCGCGCGGACGGCGTCGCCGACCCCGGCGACCAGCGGCGCCTCCGGGCCGACGACGACCAGGTCGGCGCCGAGTTCGCCGGCGAGCGCGGCGACCGCGGCGCCGTCGAGGGCGTCGACCGGGCGCAGCTCCGCCACCTCGGCGATGCCGGCGTTGCCGGGGGCGCAGTACAGCGCGGAGACGTCGGGGTCGAGGGACAGAGAGCGGCACAGGGCGTGTTCGCGGGCGCCGCCGCCGATGACGAGGACCTTCACGCCGCCCAGGGTAGCCCGGACGGCGTGGCCGGTTTCGTGCGGCCACCCATATACCGGGGGCCTACTCGTTCGTATATTCCTCCACAACGGTCGCTCCGAGCTCGCGCACGATCAGGTCGTGACCGGTCAGGGCGCTGTCGACGAGGTCGGGGTCGTCCGCCTCGGGCACGTCGTCCTCGGGGGCCACCGGCGGGGGCGCCTGCTGCACGGGGGGCTGCGGCGCGGGGGGCGCCTGCGGGGCCGGCGGCTGCGGGGACTGCTGCGGGGACGCGGGGGCCTGCGCCGGCGGCGGCGGACTGTACGCGGGCGCCGGGGGCGGGCTGTAGGCCGGGGCCGGGGCTCCGTAGGAGGGCGCCGAGGGAGCGGGGCCCCCGCCGCCGACGACGGCGTCGATCTTCCAGTGGACCTGGAACTGTTCGGCCAGCACCGCCTTGAGGACGTCCTCGCTGCCGCTGCTCGCGAAGTTGTCGCGGGCGCCGGGGTTGGGGAAGCCGAGCTGGAGGGTGGTCCCGTCGAAGCCGGTGACCTGGGCGTTCTGGCTCAGCAGGATCCAGGTGAAGCGGCGGCGGTTCTTCACGGCCTCCAGGACGCCGGGCCACATCGCCTGCACCTGGCCGGCGCCGGCCGCCATCTCGGCGGAGGGCGGGGCGGAGGCGGGCGCGGCGGGACCGGCCTGGGTCGGGGCCGGGGCGGGCGCGGGGGTCCGCGCGGGGGCGCCGCTGCCGGGCGCGGCCGCGGTGGGCCAGGCCCCTGCGGCGGGCGCGGCGGCTCCCGGCCAGGCGCCGGGGGCGGAGGCGGAGGGAGCGGGGGCCGCGGCCGGGGGAGCACCTGCGCCGGGCTGCGCCGCCCCGGGCCACGCCCCGGGCGCCTGCGCGGGGGCACCGCCGCCCGGCTGGGCGGCGCCGGGCCAGGCGCCGGCCGCCTGCGCGGGCGCGGCGGGAGCCTGGGCCTGCACGGGTGCGGGGGCCTGCACGGGTGCCGGGGCCGGCGCCGGGGCGGGGACGGGGGCCGGTACGGGCTCCTCCGCGGGCGGGCGGACGGCGGCGCGGGCTGCGGCCACCCCGCCCCCGGGACCGGCCGGGGCCATCCCGTGCGCGTCGGGCGCGGGCACGTAGCCCATGGCGGGCGCGGCGGCCGGGGCCGCGAAGGCGGCGCCGGCGGGCGGGCCGCTGCGCTCCAGCCGGTCGAGCCGGGCCTGGACGGACCGTTCGTCGTCGAAGGCGGCCGGGAGCAGCACCCGGGCGCAGATCAGCTCCAGCTGCAGGCGCGGCGAGGTGGCCCCGCGCATCTCCGTCAGGCCGGCGTTGACCAGGTCGGCGGCGCGGCTGAGCTCGGCGGCGCCGAACACCGACGCCTGCGCCTGCATCCGCTCCACCACGTCGGCGGGGGCGTCGATGAGCCCCTTCTCCCCGGCGTCGGGCACGGCGGCCAGGATCACCAGGTCGCGCAGCCGCTCCAGCAGGTCGGCGACGAAGCGGCGCGGGTCGTTCCCGCCCTCGACCACCCGGTCGACGACCTCGAAGGCGGCGGCCCCGTCCCCGGCGGCGAAGGCGTCCACGACGGAGTCGAGCAGCGACCCCTCCGTGTACCCGAGCAGGGAGGTGGCCATGGCGTATGTCACACCCTCCTCGCCCGCGCCGGCGAGGAGCTGGTCCATGACGGACATGGAGTCACGCACGGAACCGGCGCCGGCGCGCACGACGAGCGGGAGCACCCCGTCCTCGACCGCGGCCCCCTCGCGCCCGCACACGTCCCCGAGGTACTCGCGCAGGGTCCCGGGCGGCACGAGCCGGAAGGGGTAGTGGTGCGTACGCGACCGGATCGTCCCGATGACCTTCTCGGGCTCGGTGGTCGCGAAGATGAACTTGAGGTGCTCCGGCGGCTCCTCGACCACCTTCAGCAGGGCGTTGAAGCCCGCCGAGGTGACCATGTGGGCCTCGTCGATGATGTAGATCTTGTAGCGGCTGGACGCGGGCCCGAAGAAGGCCTTCTCCCGCAGGTCGCGGGCGTCGTCGACACCACCGTGCGAGGCGGCGTCGATCTCGATCACGTCGATGGACCCGGGGCCGTTCCTCGCGAGGTCCCGGCAGGACTGGCACTCGCCACAGGGGTCGGGGGTGGGACCCTGCTCACAGTTGAGGCAGCGGGCCAGGATGCGCGCGCTGGTCGTCTTTCCACACCCGCGCGGCCCGCTGAACAGGTACGCGTGGTTGACCCGGTTGTTCCGCAGGGCCTGCATCAGCGGGACAGTGACATGCTCCTGCCCGATGACCTCGGCGAACGACTCGGGGCGATAGCGGCGGTACAGCGCAAGGGACGACACGTCTACGAGGTTATCCGGGCCCACCGACAACAGCCGCCCGCCGCCGCCCCCGGAACGCAAAGCGCCCCCCACGCACCCGCCAGAGCCCACTTACCCTTGCTGCCTTCCGGCCCTGGGGGAGTTGGGTGAGATAGCGCCACGTGAGGGGCTGGGCCCCACCCTAGCGGATGGAACCCCCGGGAATCGAGCCCGCCCCGGCCGCCCTCCCCCGCCCCGACCCCCGATCCGGATCGTGTTCGCGAGCACCCCTCAACGTCTTGTATTGTTTGCGGCGGAGGATTCGCCTAGAGGCCTAGGGCGCACGCTTGGAAAGCGTGTTGGGGGCAACCCCTCACGAGTTCGAATCTCGTATCCTCCGCAGTCGCCTGAACAGGCGAAACGAAGACCCCGGACCGCTTCAGCGGCCGGGGTCTTCGGCATGCCCTGGTCTCATTCGCGGTCTCATCCATTCCTGACATTCATTACGTGTCGGGCGATATGTCGAGAGCGCCGGCAACGGCCCGTCAGCAGCTCGACCGCCGGGTGAACCCGTCCGTACGGCACTTGCGGATCGATGGGATGCGCGATCCTTGGTCCCGGTGCGGGCCAGATCTGGCCCTCTTGTGCGTTCCCCGCCGGGCGAGGTGCTGTCATGACGTTCCGATCCACACTGACCTCCTGGCTCGCCGGTCTCGACGGCGCGCGGCTGGCACGCGTCATCGCAACGCGCAAGGACGCTGTGGCCGCTCCGGAGCCCCGCTCGATGGAGGAGGTGGCGGAACGCCTTCAGCGGCCGGGGTCGGTGGCGCTCGTTCTGCCGCAGCTCCCGCTGCCGTGCCTGCAGGTAGCCGAAACGCTGGCCGCCCTGGGGGTGGTGTCGCGCGGCGCCCTGGCGAGGACCCTGGGAGCGACGGCGCCCGCTGCCACCCGGGAACTCGACGTCGTATTGGAGGCTCTGGCAGATCACGCGCTGGTTTGGCCGGACGGCGACGGAGATCTCCACATGGCCGGGCCGTTGCGGCACGCGTGGGACGCCCCCTTGGGGCTGGACGCTCCGCTGGAAACGCTTCTGGAGGGCGTGACCTCCGAGGGACTGCGCGGCATGCTCGTGGCACTGGGCATCAAGCCGGTCCGCACCAGGCAGCAGCGAGCGGCCGCTGTCCTGGAACACCACGGCGATCCAGAGCGCGTGGCCTCCCTGATCGCGAATGCCCCCTCTGCCGCCCGGGAGCTGCTTCAGCGACGAGCGGAGTCAGTGTCGCCGCAGACGGAGTTCATCGCGTTCGGGGCTCCCGGGGCCGATTCCCGGCCGGGCGCACGATGGGCCCTGGACCGGGGCTTCCTTGTCCGCGATCACCACGGATACGGGAGGGATCGCATGCCCGCCGAAGTGGCGCTGGCGTTGCGTGGGCCCGACTGGCATGCCCCGTTCCAACCCGTACCGCCCGCCGCGGAGCTGGTGTCCGTCACCGCTGTGGAGGCGGAGCGAGAGGCAGCAGCTGCAGCCACGGCCTTCGCGGCCCACGCCGCGTCGGTCCTGTCGGTCTGCTCGGCGGCTCCACCGGCCCGCCTGAAGTCCGGTGGGGTCGGTGCGCGCGAACTGGGCCGAATCGGCAAGACCGCACGTGCCGTTGACGTCATGGTGCGCATCGCCTTGGAGACCGCGTACTCGGTCGGGCTGCTGGCCACGGACGGCCCCCGCGTCGCGCCCACCAAGGAGTACGACGCCTGGGCAGCGCAGGAACCCGCGGCCCAGTTCGCCGTACTGCTTCAGGCATGGTGGAAGCTGCCGCTCACCCCGTCCCAGACCCGCGACGAGGATGACAAGGCGCTCCCGGCCCTGGCCGGACTGCCTCCCTGCGACGGCTGCCTGCAGGCGCGCGATGGGCTCCTCGCCGCGGCGGCACGGCTCCCGGAGGGGCGGGGCGCGCGGGTCGCCACGGATCTGGGCCCACTCGTCGCATGGCACCGCCCGCTCGCCCACCCGTCATTCTCGGATGAAACACCATTCGCCACTACGGTCAGCGAGGCCGAGCTGCTGGGCGTCATCGCCCGGGGCTCCCTCTCTCCGCTCGGCGCGGCTCTGCTGGCCGGTGACGCCGAGGAACTGGCCGCCGAGTGCCGGCGACTGCTGCCCGAGGCCACCGGCACTGCCCGGCTCGGCGGCGACCTCACGGCCGTCGTCAGCGGCACGCCCGCGGCACGCCTCGCCGAGCTCTTGGATGCGACCGCGGCCCGTGAGACCAGCGGGGCGGCGTCGGTATGGCGGTTCAGCGCCGACACCATCCGCCGGGCCCTGGACGCCGGCCGCACTCCGGACGGGATCTCGGCCGAGCTGACCGCCATTGCGGCGGGGCCCCTGCCACAGCCGCTGTCCTACCTCATCGCAGATGCGGCACGCCGCCACGGCCGGGTACGCATCGCCACCGCCGCCTGTGTCATCCACGGCGACGAGCCGGCGCTCCTGGCCGAGCTCGCCGCCCACCGAGGACTCACCTCACTCGGGCTGCGGCAGCTCGCGCCAACGGTGCTCGTCAGCGCCACCGCGCCCGACCAGACCCTGGCCGCGCTACGGAGCGAGGGCTACGCCCCCGTAGCCGAAGCCGCCGACGGAACCGTACGCATCGAGAAGGTCCCACCTCGGAGGGCCGCCGCTGTTCCGACCCCGCGGAAGAGCTCCGCGAAGATCGGCACGGGGCACGCGGCGCACCGGGCGGCAGAGGCGTCGGCGATTGTTGACGCACACCCTTTGGCAGCCCGACTGCTGAACGTCCCGCCAACCGCTCCCGAGCCCGATCCCTTCGGCGCCGGAGTTCCCTTCGGAACGGATACGGAGGAGATCGTCGCCGGGTACGCCAAGCAGCTGACCTACGCCGACGTCCGCCAACTCGGCCACGCCCTCGACGCCGGCACCGCCATCACGGTCGAATACGTCGCCGCCTCGGGCAGCCGCACCGTCCGCACCCTCAGCCGCCTCGAACTCGACCCGCCCTACCTCGAAGCGTGGTGCCACCTGCGGGACGCCGAACGAGTCTTCACACTGTCCCGCATCCACGGCGTCATGCCGACGTAGGCCAGGCCGTGCACGAGGTCAGCGCTGCAGCCCGAGAATCAGACGGACCGAGTCCTCCACACGGTGCAGTTCACCCGGAGCAAGCAGCCCCAGCCTTCTCCGCAACCGCGACTTCGCAACCGTGTGGAGGTCGGCGCAGTTCACGTACGACTCGTCGTACTTCGTGAGTCCGGCGTCAGGCCCGATCGGAACGTGCGTGACCTGCGGACCGGACGTGGCGGTGATCAGCGCCACCGTCACCGAGGCCAGCGGCTCCGCGATCCGGTTGACGGTGAGGACGACGACGGGGTGCGGCCCGACCGGTTGCGGCAGTGCGCAGACCCACACTTCGCCACGCAGCGCCGTGCCTGCGCTCACCACTGCATCTCGTCCGCTGCCGCGAGCTCTTCATCGGTCGGCTCGACCACGCCCTCGGGCAGAGGTGCACCCTGCTTCTCGTAGAAGGCGCGGATCTCTTCGGCCGCCCCGACCTCGGCCGCTTCCCGTGCGAGGAGCCTCAGCCCTTCGCGAAGGGCGTCCGAGGTCGAGTTGAGGTGCAGTGTCCGCATGACCTCCTGAAGGGCCTGCACCTCATCGCCACGGAGCCGGACCTGCGCCAGCCGACTGGGCCCGAGCACGGCCGCCGCCGCATTTCGCTTCACCGCCGTCGCGGCGGCCTTCTTGGCGGCCTTCTTCTTGCGAGCTTCTGTGGTCTCCACGCCCCCTCCAGCCTGTCGTACAAATGTCATACACATAGTGTGGAGTGGAGAGACCGACCCGGTCAAGGCAATCCCACAGGGCAGCCCTCACCGCACGGGCAAGACCGAACGCCGCGGCGAGGGTCTCATTCACCCCTGTCCGGGCCCGTCCAGACGGGGGCGAACTCGTTCGCTCCGCCGCAGGTCAGGGCGGGTATGGCCTCCTCCGTACCCCCGTACGGACATTTGGAAAGCGTGTGGGGGCAACCCCTCACGAGTTCGAATCTCGTATCCTCCGCCAGCCCAGAGGGCCGGATCCCGGCTTCCCGGCTCCGTTTCCCGTCCCGGCTTCCGTCCCGGTTCCCGTCTCACCCGGATGTGCGCAGCCGTGCTCCCGGGCGGTCCGCCCGGCGCCTCCCCCACGCCCCCGACCTCGCCCTCTAGCGGCGCTCAACGGGGGCTCCGGCGCCCGCGCCTACCGTCGGGACGGGATCGCGGTGTCCGCGTCCTCCGCCCTCAGGCGTCTTTTCAACAAGGAGTCCGACCATGACCGTTCGCGTCCTCGCCCTCGTCGGCAGCCTCCGGGCCGGCTCGCACAACCGTCAGCTGGCCGAGGCGGCCGTCAAGCACGCGCCCGGCGACGTCTCCGTCGAGATCCACGAGGGCCTCGCCGAGATCCCCTTCTACAACGAGGACATCGACGTAGAGGGTTCCGTCCCCGCCGCGGCGACGGCCCTGCGGGAGGCGGTGTCCGGTGCGGACGCGCTCCTGCTCGTCTCCCCCGAGTACAACGGCACCATCCCCGCCGTCCTGAAGAACGCGATCGACTGGCTGTCCCGCCCCTACGGGACCGGCGCGATCACCGGCAAGCCGGTCGCCGTCATCGGCACCGCCTTCGGCAGCTACGGCGGCGTGTGGGCGCAGGACGAGGCCCGCAAGTCCGCCGGTGTCGCCGGCGGCGCCGTCCTGGAGGAGGCCCGCCTCTCGGTCGCCGGATCCGTCACCCGCTTCGCCGACACCCACCCCGCCGACGACGCCGAGATCGCCACCGCGGTCCTCGCCGTCCTGGAGCAGCTCGCCACCAAGGCGAACGCCTGACGCACCCCGCGGCCGCAGCTCCGTCGGCCCTCCACGCTCTCGGCCGGGCGACCGGCCGGAAAGGAACACCGCCATGCTCACCCTGACTCCCCGCGAGGGCGCGGCCCCGAAGGTCTTCGGCCCGGCCCCGCACGGCCAGGGCTCCCAGATCTCCCCGATCATGCTTCAGGAGGAGCTGTGGGGGCGGATGCGCGCGCTGCCCTACGTGTACATGGCGCCCACGCTCGTCTCGGTCCCGCACGCCCGGGCGCTCTTCCTGCCCGAGGGCGTGGGCACGGGCCCGGCCGAGGCCTTCCAGCGCGGTAGGGAGTGGGCCCACATCCACCCCCACCACGACGGCTCCCTCCACCTCACGCTCCCGAAGGAGGCCGAGGAGGAGGTGATCTCCGCGGGCTGGGGCGTGCACCACCCGGTCCAGGCGGTGACGCTCGTCTACGGCCCCCGCAGCTATGCGGAGCTGGAGACGGTCTGGAAGATCGTCCACTTCTCGTACCGGTACGCCGTCGGCATGAAGTGACCCCTGGGGGACCTCAGCCAGGAGAGGGCCGGACCGCGGCGGCGGTCCGGCCCTCCGGCGTCTGCCGTCGTCCCATGGGCAGCCACTTCCAGACGGTCGTCGGCCTCGACGCCACTCCCGCCGACGCCGCGGCCCGCGCCGCCGCCGGGCATGACGGGGCCCGAGCGCCCTAGCGCAGCCGGTCGGCCGCCCAGCGGGCCCACTCCCGCTGCATCTCGTTGAGGCGCAGGCCGTACTCCAGCGCGATCCGGCCGTACACCGACAACTGGTCCTCGCCCCAGTCGATCGACCGCTCCAGGGCGCGCAGGGCCTCGTACTCCTCGTCGGAGTGGTCCATCAGCCCCGTCAGGTAGGCGCTCGCCTGCTCCCGGGGGAGCACACCGAGGAAGAAGACCCTCAGCAGGGTGTCGCTGCGGGGGGTGCGCTGCGGCCTGGTCTCCGTCAGCCAGTGGCGCAGTTCGGCCATCCCCTCGTCGGTGAGGGTGTACTCCTTGCGGCCGCGCGGGCCCTCCGCCGAGACGGTGATCAGCCCGGCGGCGGCGAGCTTGGACAGCTCGCCGTACATCTGGCTCTGGGTGGCGGGCCAGACGTTGGCCAGCGAGGTCTCGAAGCGCTTCAGCAGGTCGTAGCCGCTGGCCGGGCGCTCGGCGAGGAGTCCGAGGAGGGCGTGTCGAAGGCTCATGCCCCTCACCTTACATTCCATCCTTGACATGTCAGTTTTGGAAGGTCTACCTTCGACATGTCAGAACAGGAACGTCAGGGCAGCGAGCAGCACACAACCGGGGGTCTTCGATGTCGTACCTGCGCACCTTCCTTCCGTGGATCGTCTTCGCCGTGGTCCCCTCCGCCCAGTGGCAGTGGGGCGCGCTCGCCGCGCTGGCGGCCGCGGTCGCGGTGGCCGTGCAGCAGCGCCGCGAGGGGGCCGGGCCCGACGCGCTGATCATCGAGATCGGTTCGGCGGTCTTCTTCGCGGCCCTGGCGGGCATCGCCTTCGCCGACCCGGGGTCGGCCGTGCACGACTACTCGGCGGCCCTCTCCTCGGCCACGCTGGCCCTGGTCGCCGCCGTCTCGCTGCTCATCCGCAAGCCCTTCACGCTGGGCATCGCGAAGCGCACCACCCCCCGCGAGGTCTGGGGGCTGCGCCCCTTCGTCCGGGCCAACACGGTCATCACCGGCGCCTGGACGGCCGCCTTCGCCCTGACCGCCGGCGCGCTCGCGGTCCTCGCCCACGCAGGCCAGGGCCACTCGACGGCCGCCACGGCCGTCCAGGCCGCCGGCTTCGTCCTCCCGATGCTCTTCACCTCCCGCTACGTCGCCTCCCTCCAGACGAAGGCCGGTGCCCGATGACCACCTCCGACACGACCCCCCGCCACCTCTCCGGCAACTACGCCCCCGTCATGGACGAGCTGACGGCGCACGACCTGCCCGTCACCGGCCGGATCCCCGAGGAGCTGGCCGGCTGGTACCTGCGCAACGGGCCGAACCCGGCCGACGCCGCCTCCGGCCACTGGTTCTTCGGCGACGGCATGGTCCACGGCGTACGCCTCGAGGGCGGCCGGGCCCTCTCGTACCGCAACCGCTGGGTCCGTACGGCGCAGCTCACCGACGGGGCCCGGACGTACGACGGTCGCGGGCGGCGCGACCTCACCGCCGGACCGGCCAACACCCACGTCGTCCGGCACGCCGGCCGCACCCTCGCCCTCGTCGAGACGGCCCTGCCGTACGAGCTCACCCCCGCGCTGGACACCGTCGGCCCGTACGACTTCGGCGGGCGGCTGACCACCGCGATGACCGCGCACCCCAAGGCCTGCCCCGTCACCGGGGAGCTGCACTTCTTCGGCTACGGCATCGCCGAGGCCCCCCACCTCACCTACCACCGGGCCGACGCCTCCGGGGAACTGACGGTCAGCCGGCCGGTGGAGGTCCCCGGGGCGACGATGATGCACGACTTCGCCCTCACCGCCGGGCACGTCGTCTTCCTGGACCTGCCGGTGGTCCTCGACCTCGGCCTGCTGGGCAGCGGCACCATGCCGTACCGCTGGGACGACGGGTACGGGGCCCGGCTGGGGGTGCTGCGCCGCGACGACCCGTACGGGCGGGTGCGCTGGTGCGCCCTCGACCCCTGCTACGTCTTCCACGTGCTGAACGCCTACGACGCCCCGGACGGGACGGTCGTGGTCCACGTGATGCGCTACCCCGAGCACGCCCGGCGCGCCGCGGACGGGACGGTCGCCGGGGGCGGGGAGGCCGTGCTGTGGAAGTGGACGGCCGACCCCGCCACCGGGACGGTCCGGGAGGAGCAGTGCGACGACCGGCCGGGCGAGTTCCCCCGGATCGACGACCGGCTGGCCGGGCTGCGGGCGGAGCACGGGCACGTGACCTGCGGGAATTCCCTGGTCCGCTACGACCTGGAGACCGGGGCGTCCACCGCCCACGACTTCGGCCCGGCCCGGACGCCCGGCGAGGCCGCCTTCGCCCCGGCCGCCGAGGGGTCGCCGTCCGGGACGTCCGGCTGGCTCGTGACGTACGTCCACGACGCCGGGACCGACCGCAGCGACCTGGTCGTCCTCGACGCCGAGGACCTCGCGGCCCCACCGGTCGCCACGGTCCGCCTGCCGGCCCGCGTCCCGCACGGCTTCCACGGCAACTGGCTGGCGGACGCGGCCGGGTAGGGGACCGGCGGTCGGCGGGCCGGCGGGCCGGCGGACGGCGGGCCGGCGGGCCGGCGGGCCGGCGGAGGCGTACCGGACCGCCGTGGGCGACCTGGAGCGGATGACCCGCGACCTGGAGCGGGCGAAGGTCTGGGCGCTCCGGCCCCGGCCGGTGCGCGGGGGCGCCGATAGGGTGGGCGGGTGCCCTCGTACTCCATCGGTCAGGCCGCCGGTCTGCTGCGCGTGAGTCCCGAGACCGTCCGCCGCTGGGCCGAATCCGGGAGGCTGCCCGCCCTGCGCGCGCCCGACGGGACGCGGGCCGTCGACGGGCCGGCGCTCGCCGCCTTCGCCAAGGAGCGCGCCGCCGGGCTGCACCCGGTGCCGGACCGGGCCGCCGCCACCTCCGTGCGCAACTCCTTCGCGGGGATCGTCACCGCCGTCCGGATGGACGAGGTGGCGGCCCAGGTGGAGATCCAGTCGGGTCCGCACCGGATCGTCTCGGTGGTGACCCGGGAGTCGGTGGAGCAGCTGGGGATCGCGGTCGGGGTGAGCGTCACCGCCCGGGTGAAGTCGACGGAGGTCCACGTCAACGTACCGGGCGGACCGGGCGGGCCGACCGGGGCGTAGGCGCCGTGCTCAGCGGCAGCGGAGGGCGGCGTACAGGTCGAGCTTGTGGTCCAGGCGGGACAGGTCGCGGCCGGTCAGGACCTGCACGCGCTCCATCCGGTAGTGCACGGTGTTGACGTGCAGGTGGAGCGCCTGCGCGGTCCGCGCCCACGAGCAGTTGTTGGCCAGGAACACCTCCAGGGTCTCCCGCAGCATCCCGTCCCCGAGCGCCCCCAGCACCCGTTCGCCGAACACCGCCCGGACCTCCTCGGGCACGCCCGCCATCAGCCCGCCCAGGGTGTCCAGCTGCTCGACCCCCCGCACCGGGGCGACCGCGTCGGCGGCCGTCAGCGCGAAGCGGGCCTGGGTCAGGGAGGCCCGCAGGTCCTCCGGCCCGACGGCGGTCGCGCCCGCGCCGAGGCGCAGGTCGGCCTCCGGGCCCCCGCAGACCTGGAGCAGCGGCCACAGCCCGCGCAGTCCGGCCGCCGTGTCCTGCGGGGCGTGCGGGCCCTCGTACAGGACGGCCACCGCCTCCCCGCCGGCCGCCTCGCCCAGCGCCCACCGCACCCCCTCCAGGTGCGCGAGGGCTTCGGCCAGCGCCGGAACCGAGGTGGCCACCAGCACCCGGTACGGTCCCTGCGGCGGGAGTCCGGCGGTGGTGAGGGCCTCCTCCAGCGCCGCGGGCTCGCAGTCCGCCGACAGCAGCCCGGCCAGCTCCCGCCCCGCCGCCCGCGCGGCGGCGGCCTCGCGGTGGGCCGGGCCGTCGCGGTGCTGGGCCAGCACCTCGGCGATCTCGTGCAGCACGCGCGGCGGCGCCGCGTCCGCGTCGGGCAGGTGGAGCTGCCAGGCGTCGTACGGGGAGCCGTCGGCCTCGATCCGCAGCGTGAGCCCGCCCCGGGAGGGCGAGGCCGCCCGCTGGGCGGGGATCACGGGGGCCGAGGGCGTACGGGCCACCGTGCGGCCGCTCGCGGTGAGCAGGTAGCAGTCCACCCGGCCCAGGTGGGCGCAGGCCCGCTCCAGCAGCTCGCCGGGCGCGGCCCCGTCCTCCAGCAGCCGGCTCAGCTCGGCGCGCGCGTTGGAGGGGAGGGCGAAGGTCCGGGTCGGCCGACGGCTCAGGTCCCCCCAGTGCCGCAGGTACACGGCCTCGGTGACGGCCCGGAAGCTGGTCCGCGCCGGGACGGCCACGATCGGCACCCGGTGGGCCCGGCAGGCGTCGACGAGGGCGTCGGGGACCCGCCCGTGGGTCTCCTCGCCGGCCAGCAGGGCGGTGGCCCCGGCGTCGGCGAGCGCCGAGACGAAGCGGTCCGCCTTCCCCAGGTCGCCGTCCGCCCACCACACCAGCCCGCTCAGCACGATCTCGCCGGGCCCCAGGAAGCGGCCCGGGTCCTCCAGGTCGGTGGCGGTGACCCCGCTGACCTCCTGGCCGAGAAGGGCTTCCTCGCCCCAGAGCAGGGTGAGGCCGAGACTGTCGGACCGGAGCAGGTCGAGGACGTGCATGGCAGGGACTCCTTGCGGTGGGGATCACCCACATTCGCCAGGCGAATACGAGGAAGCCCATCGTAAATGCAAGGGCATCGCCCGCCTATGCCCCGTCTGTGCCCCTTGGTGAATCCTCCAGGACGGCCGCTTCCGGACTGTCTTGTTTCCGTGGCCTGGACCAGTCGTTTCGCCCCCTTCGCCGTTGCTTCACTGAAGCGCACGCCCCGGACGACAGAGAGGCTGGTGGCGCGAAATGGACCTCAACACGGTGCTCGACGTGCGCGATGCCCGCCGCCGCGAACCCTGGCGCCCCGGCGACGCCTTCCTCGGCGGGGGCACCTACCTCTTCTCCGAGCCGCAGCCCCACATCCGCCGACTCGTCGACCTCTCCCGGATGGGCTGGCCGCCCCTGTCGTGGCAGCCCGACGGCTCCCTCGACATCGCCGCGACCTGCACCATCACCGAGCTGTCCCGCTTCGGCCGCAGCCTGCCGGCCCCCGCCGCCCCGCTCTTCGAGCAGTGCTGCCGGGCCTTCCTGGCCAGCTTCAAGATCTGGAACATGGCCACCGTCGGCGGGAACCTCTGCAACGGCCTCCCGGCCGGGCCGTGCATCTCCCTGACCGCCGCCCTCGACGGCACCGTCCTGCTCCAGGGCCAGGACGGCACCACCCGCCGCATGCCCGTCACCGAGTTCGTCCGCGGCGCCGGCGTCAAGGACCTGCGCGACGGGGAGATGCTGCGCTCGGTGCGCCTGCCGGCCCGCGCGCTGGACACCCGCACGGCCTTCCGCCAGGCCTCCCTCTACGGGCTCGGCCGCTCCGCCTCCCTGGTGATCGGCACGAGCGACCCCCAGGACGGCTCGCTCGCGGTCACCGTCTCCGCAGCGACCACCCGGCCGTTCCGCTTCTGGTTCGCGCTGCCGCCCACCGCCGCCGAGCTGCGCGCCGTGATCGACGGCGCCGTCCGCCCCGACGAGTGGTTCGACGACATCCACGGACTGCCCGCATGGCGGCGGCACATGGCCCTGCTCCAGGCCGAGCAGATCCGCCGCGAACTGCTCCCCCCGGAGGGACCCCGATGAGCTACGAGATCGAGATCAACCGGCAGCGCTTCGAGGACGAGCCCCGGGCGGGCCAGTGCCTGCGCACCTACCTGCGCGAACGCGGCTGGTTCGGTGTCAAGAAGGGCTGTGACCAGGGCGACTGCGGGGCCTGCACCGTCCACGTCGACGGGCAGCCCGTGCACAGCTGCCTCTACCCCGCCGTCCGCGCCGAGGGCCGCTCCGTCACCACCGTCGAGGGCCTGGCCTCCCCGTGCGGGGACCTCCACCCGGCGCAGAAGCAGTTCCTGGAGGCCCAGGGCTTCCAGTGCGGCTTCTGCACGGCCGGCTTCCTGATGACCACCTCCGCCCTCCAGGCCGAGCGGGGCACCGCCCACGACGACGGGAAGCTCGACGACCTG
Organism: Streptomyces sp. NPDC093801; assembly: GCF_040701585.1. Lineage (NCBI taxonomy): Bacteria > Bacillati > Actinomycetota > Actinomycetes > Kitasatosporales > Streptomycetaceae > Streptomyces > Streptomyces sp. NPDC093801. The sequence goes on from NZ_JBFBDP010000022.1 coordinate 67,558, forward strand.
CCGCGCGCCTTCAAGGGCAACATCTGCCGCTGCACCGGCTACCGCGCCATCGAGGACGCCGTCCGCGGGGTCAGGCACATCGAGGAGCCCGAGGCCGGCCGGGCCGTCGGCCGCAGCCCGGGCGCCCCGGCCGGCCCCCAGGTCGTCACCGGCACCGCCCGCTACACCTTCGACGTCGAGGTACCCGGGCTGCTGCACATGAAGCTGCTGCGCTCCCCGCACCCGCACGCCCGCATCGTCGGCATCGACGTCCGCGACGCCCTCCAGGTCCCGGGCGTGCAGGCCGTGTTCACCCATCACGACGCCCCGGACCACCTGTACTCCTCCGCCCGCCACGAACACCCCACCGAGGACCCGATGGACACCCGGGTCCTGGACGACGTGGTCCGCTTCGTCGGCCAGCGCGTGGCGGCCGTGGTCGCCGACAGCGAGCAGGCCGCCGAGGAGGGCTGCCGGCGCGTGGTCGTCACGTACGAGGAACTCCCGTACGTCATCGACCCGGAGGAGGCGATGCTGCCGGGCGCCCCCGTCCTGCACCCCAAGGGCCCCGAGTCGGGGATCTTCCGCGCCGAGAACAACGTGTGCGGCGAGGTCCACGGCACCGTCGGCGACATGGAGAAGGGCTACGCGGAGGCGGACGTCGTCCACGAGGAGACCTTCCGGACGCAGCGCGTACAGCACGCCAGCCTGGAGACCCACGGCTGCGTGGCCTGGTTCGAGCCCAAGGAGGACGGCGAGGGCGAGCGGATCACCGTCCGCACCTCCAGCCAGGCCCCCTTCCTCACCCGGCGGGCGCTGTGCGCCCTCTACGGCCTGGACGAGGACGAGGTCCGCGTCGTCGCGGGCCGCGTGGGCGGCGGGTTCGGCGGCAAGCAGGAGATGCTCACCGAGGACATCGTGGTCCTCGCCGCCCTGAAGCTGCGCCGCCCGGTGAAACTGGAGTTCACCCGGGCCGAGCAGTTCTACGGCGCCACCACCCGCCACCCCTTCAAGGTCACCATCAAGATCGGTGCGAAGAAGGACGGCACGCTCACCGCGCTGCGCATCCGCATCGTCTCCAACACCGGCGCGTACGGGAACCACGGCCCGGCGGTCATGTTCCACAGCGCCGGCGAGTCCTTCGCCGTCTACAAGGCGCCGAACAAGCAGGTGGAGGCGTACTCGGTCTACACCAACGGCGTGCCCGCGGGGGCCTTCCGCGGCTACGGCCTGGGCCAGGTCCTCTTCGCCCTCGAATCGGTGATGGACGAGCTCGCCATCCGGCTCGGCATGGACCCCCTCGCCCTGCGCGAGAAGAACGTCATAGGCGCCGGCGACCACATGGTCACCCCGATCGGCCACGAGGAGGACCTGTTCATCGCCTCCTACGGGATGAAGCAGTGCATGGACGTCGTCCGCAGGGCCGAGGCGGAGGACCGCAGCCACGAGGACGTCCCCGAGGGCTGGCTCACCGGCACCGGATCGGCGGTCGCCATGATCGCCACCGGCCCCCCGGGCGGCCACTTCGCCGACGCGCGGGTCAGCCTGCTGAGCGACGGCACGTACGACATCGCGGTGGGCACCGCCGAGTTCGGCAACGGCACCACCACCGTCCACAAGCAGATCACCGCCGGTGCGCTGAACACCACGGTCGACCGGATCACGGTCCGCCAGTCCGACACGGACGTGGTCCGCCACGACACCGGCGCGTTCGGCTCGGCCGGCACGGTGGTGGCGGGCAAGGCCGTGATGCTGGCGGCCGATTCGCTCGCGGAGCGCCTCAGGACCTTCGCGGCCCGCCACACGGGCGTGGCCCGGCACCTGTGCACGCTGGAGGCCGAGGCCTTCGACTGCGCGGGCCGCGTCGTCCCCCTCAAGGAGCTCTACGAGGCCGCCCACGACAAGGGCGCGCTGGACGAGATCGCGGCGGACGGACACTGGGGCGGCTCCCCGCGCTCGGTCGCCTTCAACGCCCAGTGGTTCCGCCTCGCCGTGGACCCGGACACGGGCGAGATGAGGATCCTGCGCAGCGTGCACGCGGCCGACGCGGGCAAGGTGATGAACCCGATGCAGTGCCGGGGCCAGGTGGAGGGCGGCGTGGCCCAGGCCCTGGGCGCCACCCTCTTCGAGACGGTACGGGTGGACGAGCGCGGGGAGGTCACCACGGCCGCCTTCCGCCGCTACCGGCTCCCGCAGTACGCGGACGTCCCGCGCACGGAGGTCCACTTCATGGAGACCTCGGACGCGATCGGCCCGCTGGGCGCCAAGTCCATGAGCGAGAGCCCTTTCAACCCGGTGGCCCCGGCCTTCGCGAACGCCCTGCGGAACGCGACGGGGATCCGCTTCACGGAGATGCCGGTGACCCGTGACGTGGTGTGGCGGGAAATCAACCGGAAACTGCAAGGGGGAACCGCCAAGGAGGCGCACAGCTGCGACTCATAGGACCCTCCCAACCTGGCAGATGAGGTTCCACCACTCCTCCGGCGGGGCATGACTGGCCCATGGCCTCACTCCTGCTGCACGGCGACCTCGACCACCCGGCGACCCTGACCGTCGCCGACCTGCGGCGATGGCCGCAGCACCGGGCGAAGGTCGTCTTCGACTGCGCGACGAACGGCCCGCAGCACCACGTCTTCGAGGGCGCGCTGCTGCGGGACGTCATCTCCGGCGCCGGCCCCGTCTTCGACGCCCGCCGCCGCAAGGACCGCGGCCGCTACCTCCTGGCGGTCAGCGGCGGCGACGGCCACCACACCGTCCTGTCCTGGGCGGAGCTGGACGACGACTTCTGCGGGAGCCCGGTCCTGCTGGCCACCCGCCTCGACGGCGAGGACCTCGACGGCTCGGGCAGCCAGCTGGTGGTCCCGTCCGACCGCTGCGGGGCCCGCTACGTCAGCGCGGTGACCCACGTGTGGTTCGGCACCCTGGACGTCCCGGCGCTGATCGGGGTCTGAACACGCGCCCCTCCGCCACCGCGGGACACGCCGTCACCCTGAGCCACGGCTCGCTACCATCAGCGACGACAGCTGGTCGGACGGGTCGAGAGGTGGACGGACGATGTTGCGAACGGCACGACGCACGGGGAAGGCCCTGGGAGCGTGCGCGGCGGCCGCACTGCTGGCGCTGGCCACTCCGGCGGGCACGGCGCAGGCGGCGGACGGGGTCCTGGTCATCGACGGGACGGAGCACGAGGACCCGTCGGGCTGCTACCGGCTGGGCGACTTCGCCCCGCCGCAGGTCGTCAACCACACGGACGAGGTGGCATGGGTGTGGGACGGGACGGACTGCGACGGCCGGGTGACGCAGCAGATCGACCCCGGCGCGAGCACCATCGGACGCGGCCGGAGCCTCTTCATCGAGTGACGGCCCCGGCCGGTGCCCGGCGGGGCTCAGGCGGCCTGGAGGGAGACCTCGGTCGACTTGATCAGCGCGACGACGGAGGAGCCGGCGGCCAGGCCGAGCGCGTCGACGGCGTCGGCGGTGATCGCGGCGGTCAGCCCGCCGCCGTCCACGTCCACCTTGACGGAGGCCATGGCCGGACCGGCGGCGACGTCGACGACGGTGCCGGCGATCTGGTTGCGGATGGACAGCCCCTCGACGGGACCGGTCGCCAGGGCCACCTCGGTGGCCTTGACCAGGGCCTTCACGGAGGAGCCGGCCGCCAGGCCCAGTTCCTTGACGGCGTCGACGGTGATGGCGGCGGTGATGTCCTGACCGCCGTCGAGACGGACCTTGACCGTCGCCATGGCCTCACCGGCGGTGATGGCGGTGACGGTTCCGGCGATCTGGTTGCGGATGCTCAGGCTCATGGGTGCCCCGACCTCTTGCGTAGTGATGTCGCGCGGCCCGGGAAGAACCGCGCGGGATCGACCGTAGGACGGATTCGATCACCGCGCCGAGAGCCCCTCGCATCCACGAACCGGAACCACCCGTGCGCCTCGCCTCTGCCGTGCGGGACGCGGCTAGCGGGACCGGGCGGTGGCGGGCCGGCGTCCGGCCGCGCGGCAGCCGAGGCACTCGACGTGGCCCTCGCGCGCGGTGTGGTCGCGGGTCCCCATGGCCCAGTGCGACTGCGGCCGGGGGCCGGGCCCCTTGCCCCAGCCCGCCAGGTGCAGCACCCAGGTGAGCAGGGCCGCCGCCGCGAGGACGCCGGCCCCGATCCAGAGGCCCGGCGTCCAGCCGCACACCCCCAGGCCCACCACCGCGGCTCCGACGGCGGCGACGGCCGTTCCGGCCCATCCGGCGACCGTGTGCCCCTCGTCGTATCCCTGCGCGCTCATACGTCACCCCTTCCCGACCTATGATGTCTTAGTCAGTAAGCAATTTATCTTAGGCACTAAGGGATTTTCAATGGAGGGCACACCCCGACCCGCCGCCTCCGTTCCGGCGGCGATCGGCGCGATGGACGACCTGATCGCGACGAGCATGGTGGCCCAGCAGGAGTTCGCCCGGAACCTGGGCCTGAGCCCGACGGACCTCATCTGCTTCGCGTACGTGCTCCAGGCCGGGGACGCCCCCGTCACCGCCGGCGACCTCGCCGCCCGCGCGCACGTCACCACGGGCGCCGTCACCGGCATCGTCAACCGGCTGGAGCGCGGCGGCTTCGTGACCCGGCAGCCCGACCCCGCCGACCGGCGCCGGGTGCGCGTGGTCGCCGTACCGGAGGCCGCGCAGCGCGTCCGCGCCGTCTACGAGCCGTACTACGCCCTCCTCGCGGAGCTCTTCGCGCGGTACAGCCCGCAGGAGGTCGCGGTGCTCAACGACTGGTTCACCCGCGCGGGCACCCTGGCCGCCGACTACCTCGCGGAGTCCTGCGGCCCCTGACCCGGGCGGCGCGGCCGGGCGCGGCGCGGCGTGGCGGGGCGGGGCGTGGCGGGGCGGGGCGTGGCGGGGCGTGGCGTGGCGTTCACTTCCATTCCATTGCAACGAAATTCGCGGATTCATTGCATTAAACCGCAGGCCCACTGCAACGATTTCGCAGCCCTGAGCTGCATATATGCACCTCACTCGCAACTCTGCCGTTGCCGCACACCTGAACGCAACATAGCGTTTCTCTTGTCGGAAACGCCGATGGACCACCGCAGAGCGCAGGAGCCCACCATGCAGAAGTTCGCCACCGCCGCCCCCGTCTCCGCCGTCCTCGACATCCCGGCCGGACGCATCCAGCTCATCGCCGCCGACCGCGCCGACGCCACCGTCGAGATCCGTCCCGCCAACCCTTCCAAGAGCCGCGACGTGAAGGCGGCGGAGCAGATCACGGTCGACTTCCGCGAGGGCGTCCTGCGGATCGCGGCCGCCCCGGCGAAGAACCGCCTCCTCGGGAACTCCGGAGCCGTCGAGGTGACCGTCCAGCTGCCCGCCGGCTCCCGCGTCGAGGCGAAGGCGGCCGCCGCCGACCTCCGGGGCGTCGGACGCCTGGGCGACGTCGTCTTCGACGGCGCGCACGCCCAGGTCAAGCTGGACGAGACGGCCTCGGCCCGGCTGACCGTCCAGGCCGGTGACGTCGCGCTCGGCCGCACCGGCGGCCCGGTCGAGGTCAGCACCCAGAAGGGCGACATCAGCATCGCGGAGGCGGGCCGGGGCACGGTCACCCTCTCCACCCGGTACGGCGGCATCTCCGTCGGCGCCGCCCGCGGGGTCTCCGCCTCCCTGGACGCCGGCACCTCCTACGGCCGGATCCACAACGCCCTCACCAACAGCGGGGGCGGAGACGCCGCCCTGAGCATCCGCGCGACCACCGCCTACGGCGACATCACCGCCCGCAGCATCTGACCGCCCCGCCACCACCGCCGCATGACCGCCGCACCGCGGAACCAGAGGGCCGACCGGCACGCGGGAGAGCGCGATCCGGTCCGCCCGTACGTTTCTTTTGCTTCGCAAGAACCGGGGAAAGAACCCTCTCCCCACCCCACCAGCCTCCCGCGGCGGCCGTCTCACTCGCACGGGTGAAGAAGTCCAACTCCGCTGGATTTCGGACGGGTTGCCGGGCATATGCTCGCCCCGATCACCCACCAACGAAGACGGCCCCCGCCGGGACGGCAATCCCGGACGAGGGCCTGACCAAACAGGAAGTAACCCAGACTTCCCATGGCTCTTCAGCACCCTAGCGCGCCGGAGCGCGCCACGTACGGCGTTCATCACTCCAACGTCCGTCACACGACCAGGTACACCGTCATCGGCAACCACCTGGCGCAGCACCCCCATCTGACGCTGACGGCACGCGGGTTGGGCGCGTACATCCAGTCGCTGCCGTCCGGAACGCCCATCGGCATCAAGGACCTGGCCCGGCGCCTGCCCGAGGGCGAGATCCGCATCGCGTCGGCCCTGCGCGAACTGGAGGCGTACGGCTACCTGAAGCGGGTACGGGAACAACTGCCCGACGGGCGGTTCGTCACGCACACGGTGTCCTACAACCACCCCAAGGCCGCCGCCACGCGCCCGCCCCGGCCGCAACCGGCACCGCCCCCCGAAGCCCCACCACCGCCACCACCCCCGCCGCCGCAGCCCGAAGTGCCCTCCGCCGCAGCGCAGTCACGGCCCGAGGCAACGCCTCCCGCTCCGGAACCGGAACCACCGGCCGAACCCCCGCCCGCCCGCCGGGCGGCGCAGACGGTCCTCGCAGAACTGCGCCGCACGGACCACCGCCTCCTCCTCGGCCGCCGGGACATCGAACGCCTCGCCCCCCGGCTGGAACCCTGGCTGGAACGCGGTGTGACCAGGGAAGCGGTGATCTCCGTCCTCACGGCGGACATCCCCGCCGAACTCCGCAACCCCGCGGGCCTGATCTCCTACCGCCTCACCGCCCAGGAACCCCCGGACCTCCCGCCCGCCCTCCGCAGACCCGCCTACGTCCCGCCGGACCCCCTGGTGTCCTGCACGAAGTGCGACAGGGCCTTCCGCAGCCCCGTCCCGGGAACCTGCAAGGACTGCTCGTAGCGCGGCCGGGGGCCCGGCGGGCGGTCCAGGCCGTGTCTAGGTGAAGTCCGGCATCTCGCCGACCCGGGTGTTCATGTCGATCACCGCGAACACCGCGCCCTGCGGGTCGCCGAGGGCGGCGAAACGGCCGAAGGGGCTGTCCATCGGGCCGAAGTACAGCTGCCCGCCGCGCGCCCGCGTCTTCTCCACCGCCAGGTCGCAGTCCGGCACACCGAAGTAGACCTGCACGTAGGACGGCACCTGCGGCGGGAACTCGTCGCCCATCTTCATCCGGCCCAGCACCGGGTGGTCCGCGCCGCCCACGCTGAAGATCTTGAAGTCCATCCCGGCCGCCTCCGGGTCGTCCCCGGCCGCCATCTGCAGGGAGGAGTACGGGAAGACCCGCTCCAGGAACGGGTCCGCCTTGCCCGGCTCACGGGTGTAGACCTCGGCCCAGGCGTACGAGCCCGCCTCGCCCAGCTTCTCGAAGCCCTTGTGCTCACCCGGCTGCCAGACGCCGAAGACCGCGCCGCTGGGCTCCTTGGCGATCGCCATCGTGCCGAACGTGCCGACCTGCATCGGCTCCATCATCAGCGTGCCGCCCGCCGCCCTGATCTTCTCCGCGGTGGCGGCGGCGTCGTCCGAGGCGAAGTACAGGCACCACTGGGACGGCGCGTCGCCGCCCGGCATCGGCGGTACGACCGCCGCGACCGCCTTGCCGTCGGAGTAGGCCTGCGTGTAGTTGCCGTGCTCGCTGCTGGCCTCGCCGAAGGTCCAGCCCAGCACGTCGGCGTAGAACTCCTTGGCGGCCTCCACGTCGGTGAACATCGCGTCCACCCAGCAGGGGGCGCCTTCCGGGAAATCGGCCATGGTCGATCGACTCCTGTGTCGTCCGTCGTCCGTCGTCTCTCGTCTGCCCGTACGTCCCTCCCACGCTAGGGCCGGGGTCCGACGACCGCGCGCCGAACGGGCGCGGGCGCCGGTCCCGGGGGAGGCTGGGGGGCATGGACGACATCACCATCCGGCTCGCGCAGCAGCCCGAGGCCGACGACCTGCTCGCCCGCAGCCCGCTGGCCGCCCTCACCGGGATGCTGCTCGACCAGCAGGTGCCGATGGAGTGGGCGTTCTCCGGGCCGTGGACGATCGCCCAGCGGCTCGGCGCCGACGACCTGGACGCGCACGCCATCGCCGCCTACGACCCGGAGGCGTTCGCGGCGCTGCTGTCGCAGAAGCCTGCCGTCCACCGGTACCCGGGGTCGATGGCGAAGCGGATCCAGCAGCTGTGCGCGTACCTGGTGGAGCACTACGCGGGGGACGCGGCGGCCGTCTGGGCGGACGCCGCGACGGGGGCGGAGCTGCTGAAGCGGCTGAAGGCACTGCCGGGCTTCGGGGAGCAGAAGGCCCAGATCTTCCTGGCGCTGCTGGGGAAGCGGTACGGGGTGCGGCCGAAGGGGTGGCGGGAGGCGGCCGGGGGCTACGGGCCCGCGAACGTCTACCGCTCGGCGGCGGACATCACCGGACCGGAGTCGCTGGCGAAGGTCCGCGCGTACAAGCAGGCGGCGAAGGCCGCGGCCAAGGCCTCCGGCGGCGCGTAGGCCCCGCCGCGCGAAGCGGCCACCCGGCCCCGCGCGGCGGACGGCGCCCCACGGCCCTTGCCGCCGGGGCTGTTTGACGGACCGGCCGGCCGTACGGGCCGATGTCCGAGCCTCCGGGTAGCGTCGGCGGGATGACCGAGAACCTCACCCGTGCCACCACCGCCGAACGCATCTCCGACGGCCCCGGCAGCGTCATCACCCTGCTCACCGACACCGCCGAACTCACCTGCAACACCGCCAGCTTCGAGGTCGGCGCGGCCGGCGCCCCGGTGCACTTCCACACCAAGGCCACCGAGTTCTTCCACGTCACCGACGGCCGCCTCGACGTCCTCGTCGGCGACGAGGTCCACACCCTCTCCGAGGGCGACTTCCTCAGCATCGCCCCCGGCGTGAAGCACGCCTTCGCCCCGGCCGCCGGCCACACCGCCGAGGTGTTCGTCGGGTTCACCCCCGGCATGGGCCGCTTCGACTACTACCGGCTGCTCGGCCGGGTGCGGGCGGGCGAGGCCACCGTGCAGGACATCATCGACAGCCAGCCCACCTACGACAACCACTACGCCGAGAGCGAGGCCTGGGCCGGCCGGCTGCTGCGCAGCGCCGAGGCGTAGACCTCGTCGGCGTCCAGGCGCCGCAGCTCCTCCGCGATCAGCTCGGCCGTGCTGCGGATCTTGAGGGCGACCTTCCGGTCGGGCCACCCCGGCAGGACCAGGGTGGCCAGCGAGCCGGTGGGCCGGTCCACCACGACCTCGCCGGCGGCCGTCTCCAGCCGGACGCGGGTGATGACCGGCCCGCCGGTCGCCACCCGGGCCACCGGCGCGCCCAGCCGGTCCTCCAGCCAGCGCGCCAGCAGCTCGGCACTGGCGTTGTCGGGCTCGCTCTCCACCGCCGCCGCGGTCACCGGCAGGGCCTTCTGGTCGAAGGCGCAGGCCAGCAGCGAGCGCCACGGCGTGAGCCGGGTCCACGCCAGGTCGGTGTCGCCGGGGGCGTAGGCGGAGGCCCGGGCGCCCAGGACGCCGACCGGGTCCACCGCCGCCTGCGCGTCGGTGATCCGGCGCTGCGCCAGCGCGCCCAGGTCGTCGCGGGCCGGGTCGGCGGGGGCGTCGGCCGGCCACCAGGCGACCACCGGCGCGTCCGGCACCAGCAGCGGCAGCACGATCGAGCCGGCCTGGGTGGTGAGGTCGCCGTGCAGGCGCAGGATGACGATCTCGCCGGACCCGGCGTCCGAGCCCACGCGCAGCTCGGCGTCGAGCCGGGTCCGCCGCCGCCGCTCCGGGCCGCGGTGGGTCCGCTTGATCACCGCGATGATCCGGCACGGGTGCTCGCGGGCGGCCTCGGAAGCCGCGCGTACGGCGTCGTAGGCGTTCTCCTCGTCCGTCACGATGACGAGGGTCAGCACGAGCCCCATGGTGGGGCTGCCCACGGCTCGACGGGCCGCCAGCATGGCCCGGTCGATCTTGCTGGACGTGGTGTCGGTGAGTTCGGTCCGCATGCCTACGAGTCTGTCAGCGGCTGCCGCAACGCGGACAACCGGTTCGCTCGATTCCCCCTGGAGCGCCGCGCCTCAGCGGCGCCGGCGGGCCGTGCCGAAGAGGGAGCGGGAGATCTCGCGCCCCAGCTGGGTGCCGATCGAGCGGGCCAGTGAGCGGAACAGGCCGCTGCCGACGACCTGTTCGACCACCGAGGGCTCCGGCTTCGGGGCTCGGCCCGCGGACCGCCGCGCCGCCCCGGCCCGCTGGTCGGCCCCCGCCCGCTCGTCGGCCTCCGCCGCGGCGGCCGCCTCCGCCGCGGCCTCCGCGGCCGCCTGTTCGGCGGTGATCTTCTCGTACGCGGACTCGCGGTCGACGGGCTGCGCGTAACGCGGGTACAGCGGGGAGGCCTTGACCGCCGCGTCGAGGGCCGCGGCGTCGACCGGGCCCATCAGCGACTGCGGGGCGCGCAGCCGGGTGGCGGCGACGGGGGTGGGGGCGCCCTTCTCGCCGAGCACGGTGACGACGGCCTCGCCGGTCCCGAGGCCGGTCAGCAACTCCTCCAGGTCGTAGGCGGAGTTGGGGAAGGTCCGGACGGCGGCCTTGAGGGCCTTGGCGTCGTCGGGGGTGAAGGCGCGCAGTGCGTGCTGGACCCGGTTGCCGAGCTGGCCCAGGACGTCGGCGGGGACGTCCTTGGGGGTCTGGGTGACGAAGAAGACGCCGATCCCCTTGGAGCGGATCAGGCGCACGGTCTGGGTGACGGATTCCAGGAAGGCCTTCGAGGCCCCGTTGAAGAGGAGGTGGGCCTCGTCGAAGAAGAAGACCAGCTTGGGACGATCCGGGTCGCCGACTTCGGGGAGGTCGGCGTAGAGGTCGGCGAGCAGCCACATGAGAAATGTCGAGAAAAGCTGTGGTTTGTCCTGTACGGAGGGGAGTTCCAGTACGGAAATCAGCCCGCGCCCGTCCGGGGCCGTCCGCAGGAATTCACCGGTGTCGAATTCGGGTTCGCCGAAGAATTCCGAGGCGCCCTGCTGCTCGAATGCGGTGAGGGCCCGCAGAATCACCCCGGCGGTGGCGGCGGAGAGCCCGCCGATCCCCTTCAGCTCCGGTTTTCCCTGGTCGGAGACGAGGAAGGCGACGACCGCCCGGAGGTCCTTGAGGTCGATCAGTTCCAGGCCCTTGGAGTCGGCGTAGTGGAAGATCAGGCCGAGCGACTGCTCCTGCGTCGGGTTCAGCCGGAGCACCTTGGACATCAGGACCGGGCCGAAGGCGGTCACGCTCGCCCGGAGCGGGATGCCGGGGCCGATGCCGCCGAGCGAGTAGAAGGCGGCGGGGCATCCGGTGGCCTCCCACGCCTGGCCGACCTCCGTCGCCCGCTCCGCGGTCCGGCCGCCCGGCGCGCCGGGGGCGGAGATCCCCGAAAGGTCTCCTTTGACGTCGGCGAGGAAGACGGGGACGCCGTGCGCCGACAGCTGCTCGGCGATCAGCTGGAGGGTCTTGGTCTTGCCGGTGCCGGTGGCGCCCGCGACGAGCCCGTGGCGGTTGAGCACCGACAGCGGGACGCGGATCCGCCGGTCGGGCAGGCAGGCGCCGTCCCAGAGCAGGGCCCCGAGCTCCAGCGCGGGCCCCGTGAAGGCGTACCCGGCGGCGATCCCGGCGGCCGGACCCTCCGGGTCCGCTTGACCCCCCGCAGCGGCCGTCGGCTCGGGCGGGTCGGTGCTCTGGCTCATGCGTCACTCCCGGAATAGCCCTGAGTGCCACTTTTGCACCGCCGGAGCGAGGCTGCGCCCGGAGGCACCGGCCCGGTAGGCTTTCCGTGTGATCTTCAAGCGCATCGGAAGCGGACGGCCGTACCCCGACCACGGCAGGGAAACCACCCGGCAGTGGGCGGACGTCGCCCCGCGCCCGGTCCGGCTGGACCAGCTCGTGACGACCAAGGGACAGCTGGACCTGGAGACGCTGCTCGCCGAGGACTCCACCTTCTACGGCGACCTCTTCGCGCACGTCGTGAAGTGGCAGGGCGACCTGTACCTGGAGGACGGACTGCACCGCGCCGTGCGCGCGGCCCTCCAGCAGCGGCAGGTGCTGCACGCCCGCGTGCTCGAAATGGACTGACCGGAGGCCCTCCGAGAGGCCCGCAGGCGGCCCGGTCGGGCCGCGGTTGCGCCTTTCGGGTCTGCCTTACCCGATCAACAGATCATTTAGTAGGCATCGTTCCGGTACGGCACTACGCTGCGCCCATGAGCATGCTCACTCCCCCCGGCATGGGCGGAAAGTACCGCGTCACGGGGACTGCGTACCCCCGCATGAGCCGGCCTCGGCGACGCCGGAAGATCGTGTTCGCCCTGCTCGGATCGGTCCTCGCGCTGGCCCTGCTCGGCTACGGGGCACTGCAGCTCATCGACGTGTTCCGGGGCGGCGACGGCGACCGGCGTGCCGCCGCGGCCGCGAAGGACTGCCCGACCAAGAGCCCCGCCGCCCCCGCCCGTCCCGCCAACGCCGCGAACCCCGGCCCGGCCGCCTCGGGCGTCCCCGCGGCCGCCCTGCCGCAGCCCGGCCAGATCACCGTCAACGTCTACAACGCCACCCCGCGCGCAGGCCTCGCCAAGGCCGTCGGCGACGAGCTGAAGAAGCGCGGCTTCACCATCGGCCACGTCGGCAACGCCCCCGCCGACTTCGACAAGAAGGTGCCCGGGCCCGGGATACTGCTCGGCTCCCCGCGCACCGACAAGGCGGTGTACTCCGTCCTCGGCACCCAGCTCACCGGCGTCACCCAGCAGACCGACACCCGCGAGGGCGCGGACGTCGACCTGATCCTGGGCGACGCCTTCAAGGAGCTGAACACGAAGGAGGACGCGGACAAGGCGCTGGCCGTACTGGCCAACCCCGCGCCCGCGCCCTCCCCGAAGTGCTGAAGGCGGGCCCCGCTACTCGGCCGAGCCGTACATGCGGTCGCCCGCGTCGCCCAGGCCCGGCACGATGTAGCCGTGCTCGTTGAGCCGCTCGTCCACGGCGGCCGTCACCACCGTCACCGGCGTGCCCGCCAGCTCGCGCTCCATGACCTCGACGCCCTCGGGCGCGGCCAGCAGCACCACGGCGGTCACGTCGTCGGCGCCGCGCTTGATGAGCTCCTGGATCGCGGCGACCAGCGTGCCGCCGGTGGCCAGCATCGGGTCCACGACGTAGACCTGGCGGCCGGAGAGGTCCTCGGGCATGCGCGTCGCGTACGTGGAGGCCTCCAGGGTCTCCTCGTTGCGGACCATGCCCAGGAAGCCCACCTCGGCGGTCGGCAGCAGCCGGACCATGCCGTCCAGCATGCCGAGGCCGGCGCGCAGGATCGGCACGACCAGCGGGCGCGGGTGCGACAGCTTTACACCGGTGGTCGGGCCGACCGGGGTCTCGATGTCCGACTGCTCGGTGCGCACGTCGCGGGTGGCCTCGTACGCGAGGAGCGTCACCAGCTCGTCGGCGAGCCGCCGGAACGTGGGGGAATCGGTGCGCTTGTCGCGCAGCGTGGTGAGTTTGTGCGCCACCAAGGGGTGATCGACGACCTGCAAACGCACAACATCCTCCAAGACTCAGCCGGGCTTCGACCTGCGATCCGCGACCTGCGACCCTGCTACCTGCGATAAACGGCCGCTGTTCGCGACCTGCTGCCAAAAGGCTACGCGGTGGAAGGGGCGCGGCGCGTCCCGCGCACGCCCCGGGGCCCATGAGATGCGGGCCGCCGCGACGGCCAGCACCCTTGACGGGTGAGCAACGGCCAAGTGAGCGGCGGCCTCGTGATCGCCGCCGTCGACGGATCCGAGCACAGCCTGCGCGCCCTGGAATGGGCCCGCCTGGCCGCCCTGCGCCACGGCGCCGGCCTGATGGTCGCGCACGTCCTGCCCGACGTCTCCCAGCTCTACGCCGGGCGCCGCTCGTCCCTCCACGACCCGAACGAGCCCGAGGAGTACGCCGACCCCGTGGGCGACCGCGTCCGGGCCCTGCTGGAGGAGGGACCGCAGTACCCCGCCCAGGTCCGCTACGAGGCCCTGGAGGGCTCCGTGCCCGAGGCGCTGCGGGTCGTGGGCGCCGAGAACGCGCCCCTGATGCTGGTCATGGGTTCGCGGGGGCGCGGCGGGTTCGCCACGCTGATGCTCGGCTCCAACAGCCGGGCCGTGGCCGGCAGCGCGAGGTGCCCGGTGGTGGTCGTCCCGCACGAGGACCGCGCGGTCGAGGACCCCTGGGGCGCTTCCGCCGGGCGGGTGGTGCTCGGGCTGCACGCCGCCGAGACGCCCGAGGACGTGCTGCGCTTCGCGTTCGCGGAAGCCGCCGCCCGGGGGACCACCGTCCAGGTGGTCTCGGCGTACGCCGTGCCGCCCGGTCCGACGGCGCTGGTCGACGCCCCCTTCGAGGTGGTGCCGCCCGAGGGCCTCGCCGACGGCGGGGACGGGGTGCCGGCCGAACGGGAGATGCTGCGGGCCCAGACGGAGCGGCTGGCCCCGCTGCGGGCCCGCCACCCGGACGTACCGGTCGAGCAGGCGGCCGTGCCCGGGGACGCGGCGGGGCGCCTGGTGGAGGCGTCCCGGTCGGCCGCGCTGGTCGTGGTGGGCCGCCACCATCCGCGCCGGCGCTCACTGCTGATGGGGTCGGTGGCGCACGCCGTCCTCCACCACGCGCACGGCCCGGTGGCCGTCGTCCCGGCGCTCACGGACGACGCGGACTGAGGCCGGCCGAGGTCACCGGGCGTGACCTGACCACTCAGGAGTTCCCCGTCCTGACCTGGGCCTATCCGGAAGAGGGTGGCATCAAACGCGCCGACGGGGGGAAGGTGGGAGCCGGGGGGTCTGCTTCGCGCCGGCGGAGGAGGACGACCGGACCAGCCTGGGGTGGTGCCGATGCCCAAGACGCAGCCCGAGAACGACGGCAGGGGGAGCGAGGCGGACCGAGCGCCGGAGACCGCGGCGCAGCGCAGGGCGCGGCGCGCCCAGTTCCTGCGCGACCTGATGGAGGCCCGGGCCCTGCGCGACCGGGTCCAGCCCCGCCGCGCCCGCGCGGCCCGGATGCGGCAGCAGATGCGGATGCGTACGTTCCGTTGGTGAGGGGCACGATGCCCACGGCAGCGACCGGCCCCTGACCGGCCCTCCGCCCGGCGCCGCGACACGGCCGCCGCGCGGAAGACCTCTCGCAAAGCCGCTGTTTCTGCCACGATGCCGATTGGGCGGGGTGCGAACAGCTTGTGTCACGACCGTTCACACCCCAACCTCCGGCCGGGGGGACCTCCAACCGGCACGCCTATGACCAGTGGGAGAGTCACGGTGTATTTCGCCGCACTGCTCGCGCGCACCGAAGACGGGTGGGAAGCGAGCGACCTGGAACTCGACGACGTCGAGTCCCTCAGTGATCTGATCGATCTCGCACGTTCCGCCGCTGTCGACGACGACACGGTGGTCGCCCTCATCGAGCAGGAGGACGCCTGGTTCGGCGTCATCCGCGTGGACGGAGAGGAGGACCCCCGGTACTTCGTGTCGAACGCCTCCGCCGCCGACCGGAGCTCCTACGGATCGATGCTGACCAAGGAGCTGCTGGGCAGCGTCGACGAGGACGACGAACTCGACGAACTGGACCTGGACGGCACCGAGGACGGGGAGGACGAGCCCGTCGCCGCCTATGCGGACGAGGACGACGGGGCGGAAGCCGGGGCGGGGTCCGGCTCCGAGCCGGTGCCGGCCGGCCCGCTCGGCGATCCGCGCCTGCTGGACGACCTCGGCGTCGGCCACAAGGAGCTGATGTCCCTCGACGGGGAGGCCCTCTCGGAGATCGCCGACGCGCTCGGCGCCACCGAGGTGCTGGAGGCCGTCCGCTAGTGATCGCCGCGCACGACCTCACGTACGACACGCAGGACCCGCAGGACCCGCACGGCGCCGGACCCGGGGACGGGCCCGGCGCCTGCCCCGACCCGGTCCGGGACCCCTGGCGCGCACCCATGCGCCTGGCGCTCCGGGAGGCCGCCCTGGCGGTGCCGGCCGGCGACGTGCCGGTCGGCGCCGTCCTGCTCGGACCGGACGGGGCCGTCCTCGCCACCGGGCACAACGAGCGGGAGGCCGTCGGGGATCCCACGGCGCACGCCGAGGTGCTGGCGCTGCGCCGGGCGGCCGCCCGGCTCGGGGAGTGGCGGCTCACCGGGTGCACCCTGGTGGTCACCCTGGAGCCGTGCGTGATGTGCGCGGGCGCGCTCGTCCAGTCCCGGGTGGCCCGGGTGGTCTACGGCGCGGGGGACGAGAAGGCGGGCGCGGCGGGGTCGCTGTGGGACCTCGTGCGGGACCGCCGGCTCAACCACCGCCCGGAGGTGATCCGCGGGGTGCTGGAGGAGGAGTGCGCGCGACAGCTGACGGAGTTCTTCCGGGAGCGGTGACCGGCCGGTGGGGTGGGTGAGCAGGGCCACTCGGCCGGAAGTTGCGAAGCACTCCCCACCATCGGCTAGGATCTCTCTCGGTGGTGTGTCCGAGTGGCCGAAGGAGCTCGCCTCGAAAGCGAGTATGGGGCAACCCATCGGGGGTTCAAATCCCTCCACCACCGCTCTGGAAACGAGAGCCCCGGTTCGTACGAACCGGGGCTCTCGTGCGTTCCCGCCGTGACCGGGCGTCGGCTCGGCCGTTGGACACGGCATGACCAAGACCCAGCGCCTCCTCGCCGCCTTCGCCCTCGCGGGGGCCGCCGCGGGCCTCGCCGCACCCGCGGCCTCCGCCGCGCCGCCCGCCCCGCTCACCCTCCCCGACCTGCCGACGGCCGCCCCGGGCATGCCCGCGGGCGCCACGCCGGCCTCGGTCCAGGAGATCGGGGGGAAGATCGGCGAGGGGGCCAACCAGCTCAACCAGCTGATGACGCTGCCGGACCAGCTCCAGCCCGCGATCGCCCCCGTGGCGCCGGTCCTGGACCTGCTGGGCGCCATCCAGTAGGCCGCCCCGGAGGGGCTCCGCCCAGGCCTTCGCCCCCGCTCCGTCCCGGCTCCTTCCGGCACGCGCCGGGGCACGCGAAGAAGGCCCCGACCGGAGCCGGGGCCTTCCACGCGGACGGGGGAAGTGACATCGGGGGGACAAGCCACTTCCCCCGGTGAGGACGGAACCTGCCGACCCGGGCCGCGGTCAGGGGGGAAGCCCGCGGCTCGGACCCCGCAGTGAGGCCCTGTCCCTCACCCACCGGTTTCCTGCCAGAACCGGTGGGCTCGTGTTCCATCCTGCTCCTCCCGCGACCGGACACCCAGCGGCAAAAGACCTGTACGACAGGGTCATTGGTCCTTAAAGGACAGGTGAGTGTCCAAACCTGACCGGTTAGACTCACCCGACTTCGCAGTACCGGTTGGGGAGGCCGACACCGTTCATGGACACCAAGAAGCTCATCACGGGCGCCCTCACGGTGTTCGTCCTCTTCGTGATCATCACCCAGCCCAAGCGGGCGGCCGAGATGGTCGGAATAGGCTTCCAGGGCATATCGGATGCCGCATCCGGCATCGGCGAGTTCATCACCGAACTGGTGACCTGAGCCCGTACGCTGAAGCGATTTCCGGGCATCCAGGCCCCTCACTCCGCGGGTGGGGGGCTTTTCGCGTTCTCACCGGTAAAAAGAATACCCCTAAATGCCCAACTTGCCCTCAACACGGCTATATACGGTGCTTGCACACAGTCCACATCTCTTGTGATGCTATGACCGCTTTTGACGGATGAGACGGATGAGTTGACCGAAGGGGTGGCGTGACCGTGCCGGCCAGTACTGCGCCTCAGGTGCCTCCCCAGCATGAGCCCCGGCAGGAGCCCAGGCCGGAGCCGCCGCACGAGCCGCCCGCCGACCCCCAGGAGCCCGCGGCGGCCGCGGCGAGACCCCAGGGCCGGGGCGCCGACACCCGGGCCCTGACACAGGTCCTCTTCGGCCAGCTGAAGGGCCTGGAGCCGGGCACCAGCGAGCACAACCGGGTGCGCGGGGCCCTGATCGAGGCCAACCTCCCGCTGGTGCGCTACGCGGCCGCCCGGTTCCGCAGCCGCAACGAGCCGATGGAGGACGTGGTCCAGGTCGGCACCATCGGGCTGATCAACGCGATCGACCGGTTCGACCCCGAGCGCGGGGTCCAGTTCCCCACCTTCGCCATGCCGACGGTCGTGGGCGAGATCAAACGATACTTCCGGGACAACGTCCGCACCGTGCACGTCCCGCGCCGCCTCCACGAGCTGTGGGTGCAGGTCAACGCCGCCACCGAGGACCTCACCACCCTCCACGGCCGCACCCCGACCACCCCCGAGATCGCCGAGCGGCTGCGGATCAGCGAGGACGAGGTGCTCTCCTGCATCGAGGCCGGCCGCAGCTACCACGCGACCTCGCTCGAAGCCG
Organism: Streptomyces sp. NPDC093801; assembly: GCF_040701585.1. Classification (NCBI taxonomy): domain Bacteria; kingdom Bacillati; phylum Actinomycetota; class Actinomycetes; order Kitasatosporales; family Streptomycetaceae; genus Streptomyces; species Streptomyces sp. NPDC093801. The sequence continues at coordinate 85,874 of NZ_JBFBDP010000022.1, forward strand.
CCCAGGAGGGCGACGGCATGCCCGGGCTGCTCGACCGGCTCGGCTACGAGGACCCCGAGCTGGCCGGCGTCGAGCACCGCGACCTCGTGCGCCACCTGCTCGTACAGCTGCCCGAGCGGGAACAGCGGATCCTGCTGCTGCGCTACTACAACAACCTGACGCAGTCGCAGATCAGCGCCGAGCTCGGGGTCTCCCAGATGCACGTCTCCCGGCTGCTGGCGCGCAGCTTCGCCCGTCTGAGATCCGCAAACAGGATCGAGGCGTAACCGGATCGGGTGGAGCCCGGCCCGCGATTCCCTACAGAAACGGCTCATTCCGCTCGGTCGGCCGTCTGTCGCTGGAGATACTTGTCGACATGACGCTACAGCGTGTTGCCGACATGTGACATTCTGCTGGAACCGCGTTTGCCGCAGCCCCGCCTCCGGTATTCAGGTGGAGGCTGCGTTCCTCCGACGGACGCGCCGATACGCGACCGTCCGCGACCTCAAGGGGGTGGCATGTCCGTAGACCAGGGCAGCTCCAAGGTGCTCACGCTCGACGAGCGTGAGCTGCCGGCAGTGGCCGACCGCTCGGAAGCCATCGACACCCGCACCCTCTCCCGCTCCCTCTTCCAGCGACTCGCCACCCTGGACCCGGACAGCCCCGAACGGGCGTACGTACGCGACACCCTGATCGAGCTGAACCTGCCGCTGGTGCGCTACGCGGCGGCCCGGTTCCGCAGCCGCAACGAGCCGATGGAGGACATCGTCCAGGTCGGCACCATCGGCCTGATCAAGGCGATCGACCGGTTCGACTGCGAACGCGGAGTGGAGTTCCCGACGTTCGCGATGCCGACCGTCGTGGGCGAGATCAAACGATTCTTTCGGGACACGTCCTGGTCCGTCCGCGTCCCGCGCCGGCTCCAGGAGCTGCGCCTCGCGCTGACCAAGGCCAGCGACGAGCTCGCCCAGCGCCTCGACCGGTCCCCGACCGTGCCGGAGCTGGCGGCCGTCCTCGGCGTCTCCGAGGAGGAGGTCGTCGACGGCCTCGCCGTCGGCAACGCCTACACCGCCTCCTCCCTGGACTCCCCCTCCCCGGAGGACGAGGGCGGCGAGGGCTCCCTCGCGGACCGGCTCGGGTACGAGGACAGCGCGCTCGAAGGCGTCGAGTACCGCGAGTCGCTCAAGCCGCTGCTGGCCAAACTCCCGCCCAGGGAACGGCAGATCATCATGCTGCGGTTCTTCGCGAACATGACCCAGTCGCAGATCGGCGAGGAGGTCGGCATCTCCCAGATGCACGTCTCCCGGCTGCTGACGCGCACGCTCGCGCAGCTGCGCACGGGTCTCATCGGCGAATAGTCCCGCCGGCCGGCCCGGCCGGTGCCGGACCGGTCATCCGCCCATCCGCCGGTGCGGGGTTCACATTTGACGTAGCGTCAGGAACACTGGCGCGATGCGAACGGGATCCCGCGCGGCGCACGCCCTCGCCCTGGCCCTCTGCTGCACGGCGGCCGCCGCCCTGACCGGATGCAGCGGCCCGGACCGCGACGGCTACGCCGCCGTCGGCGCCGCGGCCGCCGGGCCCGAGCGGGGCGCGGGGGAGAACGTACCGCCGCAGGGGCGGGTGGAGTTCCAGCCGATCGCGTCGGCGGGCTCGGCCGCGTCCGCGAGCGCCTCCGGCCCTACGACGCCCGGCGCCCCGGGGTCCCCGGCGGCCGGGGTCTCCGCCCGGGGCGGAGCGACGGCCGGCGCCCCGGGGGGCTCCGACCCCGCACCCGGCACCCCGCCGGCCCCGGGCGCCCCCGCAACCGCCCCCGGAGCCGGGGGCGCGGGCGGCGGGAACGGCAGCGCGGCGGGCGGCACGGGCGGCCCCGGCACCCCGACACCCCAGCCGGGCGGCACGGGCGGCGGCGCGAGCGGCGGCGGCGCGGGAGGCTCCGGCGGCTCCGGCGGCGGCTCTGGCAGCCCCGGCGGGCCCGGCGGCACCACGCCCCCGCCCGCCACCCCGGCCGCCCTCACCCTGAGCGCCCCGGCCCGCGCGGCGGCGTCCGACCGCTGGTGCGAGCGCGTCACGGTGACCTTCACCAACACCGGTACCACGGCGGCCCGTTCCGGCACGGTCGGCTTCGCGACGCACGTCATCGGCGCCCTGGGCATCGACTGGGCCACGATCACCACCACCCAGCCCCTGCCCGCCCCCATCGCGGGCCGGACCTCCAGGACGCAGGCCTACACGGTCTGCGTGGAGGCCTGGCGGGTCCCGCTGGGCATGCACGTGGAGACCCGCGGGGTCACCGCGAGCTGGAGCTGACCCGGCCCGGCGGTCAGTGCAGGACCACCCACAGCGCCGCCCCGAGCATCAGCGCCAGCGCCAGGACCAGCGCGATCCGGCCGGCGCCCGTCGAACCGGACTCCTTGGGCCGGCGGCGCGATCCCGGCACCGACGGCGTGCGGGCCGCCTGATCGTCGCCCTCCGCCACGAACGCGCGGAACATCTGCGTGCTGCCGGCGGGGTCGTAGGAGCCCTCGGCGTCGTGTGAGTCGTGCTGTGCGGACATGGCTGGACCCTAGCGGGTTTTCCGATTCCTTTACCGCCCCACCCCCGAAATTCATTTGCCTGTAGCAACCATGCTCTTCTATGGTTGCCCTAAGCAACGAGATAGGGGCGGTCCGGTGGACACGCAGACGACGCAGAGCACCCGGTACGAGGAGCTGGCCCGCCAGCTCACCGGCATCGGGGCGGTCAAACGCGACCTCGCCCGGATCCTGCCCCCGCACTGCCCGCCCGGCGCCGCCGCCGTCCTCACCGTGCTCGACCGGCACGGCGAGATGCGGCTCAGCCGGCTCACCGAGTTCATGGCCGTCGACATCTCCGTCAGCAGCCGGCACGTCGCCCACGTGGCACAGCGCGGCTGGATCGACCGGGAGACCGACCCCGGCGACGGCCGCTGCCGGATCCTGCGCCTGACCGACGAGGGACGCGCCGTGCTCGCCGAGCTCGGCGCCCGCTACACGGACGCGCTGGAGAAGGCCCTGGCCGACTGGTCGGCCGAGGACATCGACGCACTCAACACCCTGCTGGCCCGACTCCGATCGAGCTTCTAGGCAAAGGAAACACATGGCTACGACCACACCCGAGGGTGTGCGGGGAGGCGGCCGGTCGGAGACCACGTCCGACGGCGCGCCCATGACCCACTCCCAGATCATGAAGGCGCTGTCCGGGCTCATGCTCGGCATGTTCGTGGCGATCCTGTCCTCCACGATCGTCTCCAACGCCCTGCCCCAGATCATCAGCGACCTCGGCGGCACCCAGTCCTCCTACACCTGGGTCGTCACCGCCGCCCTGCTGTCGATGACGGCCGCGACCCCGCTGTGGGGCAAGCTGTCCGACCTCTTCAGCAAGAAGCTGCTCGTCCAGATATCCCTGGTGATCTACGTCCTCGGCTCCGTGGTCGCGGGCCTGTCCCAGAACACCGGCATGCTCATCGCCTGCCGCGTGGTCCAGGGCATCGGCGTCGGCGGCCTCTCCGCCCTCGCGCAGATCGTGATGGCGGCGATGATCTCCCCGCGCGAGCGCGGCCGCTACAGCGGCTACCTCGGTGCGGTCTTCGCCGTCGCCACCGTCGGCGGCCCGCTGCTCGGCGGCGTCATCACCGACACCTCGTGGCTCGGCTGGCGCTGGTGCTTCTACGTCGGCGTGCCCTTCGCGGTCATCGCCCTGATCGTCCTCCAGCGCACCCTGCACCTGCCGGTCGTCCGCCGGGACGTGAAGGTCGACTGGCTGGGCGCCTTCCTGATCAGCGGCGCCGTCTCGCTGCTGCTGATCTGGGTCACCCAGGCCGGCGACTCCTACGACTGGATCTCCTGGACCACCCTGGCGATGACCGGCGGCGCCGTCGTGCTCGGCCTGCTCTTCCTGCTCGTGGAGTCCCGCGCGAGCGACCCGATCATCCCGCTGCGCCTCTTCCGCAACAAGACCATCAGCCTGGCCTCGGCCGCCTCGCTCTTCGTCGGCGTCGCGATGTTCTCCGGCACGGTCTTCTTCAGCCAGTACTTCCAGCTGGCCCGCGGCGAATCCCCCACCATGTCGGGCATCCTGACCATCCCGATGATCGGCGGCCTCTTCGTCTCCTCCACGGTCTCCGGCCAGATCATCACCAAGACCGGCAAGTGGAAGGCCTTCCTGGTCTCCGGCGGCGTGCTGCTGACCGCGGGCCTCGGCCTCCTGGGCACCCTGCGCTACGACACCCCGTACTGGCGCATCGCCCTGTTCATGGCGCTGACCGGCCTCGGCCTCGGCATGATGATGCAGAACCTGGTCCTCGCCACCCAGAACCAGGTCGCCCCCGAGGACCTCGGCGCGGCCAGCTCCGTCGTCACCTTCTTCCGCTCCCTGGGCGGCGCCATGGGCGTCTCGGCGCTGGGCGCGGTCATGGCCAACCGGGTCACCCACTACGTCAAGGACGGGCTGGCCGCACTCGGCCCGAAGGCGGCGGCCCTGGGCCACGGCGGTACCGGCGGGGGCGGGATCCCCGACCTCGACAAGCTGCCCGCGCCACTGCGGCAGGTCATGGAGTCCGCGTACGGGCACGGCGTCGGCGACGTCTTCCTCTACGCCGCCCCGAGCGCGCTCCTCGGACTGGTGCTGGTCGTCTTCATCAAGGAGGTCGCGCTGAAGTCGAAGCCGGCCGCGCACGCCCCGGGCGCGGAGGGCACCACCGCCGGGGTCCCGCCGCAGTCGTCCGGCGAGGGCTCCAAGGCCTCCTCTCAGGCCTCGTCCCAGGCCTGAGTCCGGCGGTCGGCCGCCTTGGCCTCGATGCCCGCGATCAGGACGTCGAGGGCCAGGGCGAAGTCCGCCTCGGGCGCCCGCCGGACCGTGCCCCCGCAGCCGTGCAGCGCGCAGCCGTTCAGGAACTGCGACACGGCCAGGTGGGCGCCGGTCCGGCCGGCGTCCGCCAGGCCGGCGGCCTCCAGCAGACGCTGCAGGGCGGCGTCGAAGGCCCGCGCGTGCGGGCCGATGTTCGGGTAGACGGCGCTGAGCGGAGCCACCCACGGGTGCTCCGCCAGCAGCCTGCGGTAGCCGCAGGCCAGTCCCCTCAGCCGGCTCGGCCAGGACTCCTCCGGCGGCGGGCCGGCCGGCAGCGGCTGCTGGCCCAGGGCACTGTCCAGGGCCAGTTCGAGCAGGTCGTGCTTGGTGTCCACGTACCAGTACAGGGACATCGCGGTGACGCCCAGCTCGGCCGCCAGCCTCCGCATGGAGAAGCGGCCGAGCCCCTGCGCGTCGAGCAGCCGCACGGTGGCGGCGGTGATCCGGTCCCGGTCCAGCCCCGAGGGGGCCTCGGTACGCCGTCTGACGGGGGCGGCGGGCCTCGCGGCCAGCCACACACTGGTCCTGGCGTCGCCCGGATCAGCCTCGGTCACCATCGAGGTGCCCTCCTCATCACAAGGGGATCAGCCCGGAATGCCCGGTCCGCCCTCTTGATGCTAGGGGGTGCCGCGTGGATCGGGGCGGGTTCAGGACGTGCCGGTCGAAGGGGCCGTCAGGTCGTAGAAGGTGGCCCCGCCGATGGTGGTGGGCTTGAACGTCGCCCTCACCCAGCTGTCGATGGCCGTACTGGTCGAGCCGCCCGGGCCGCCCTGCCCGCCCGCCCGGCCCGCTGCCCGGGACTCACCGCCGCCCGCGCCGCCCTCGGGGCCGCCCTGGGCGATGAACCAGTGGATCCTCCCGGCCTTCACGTAGGCCTTGAACTGCTCCAGCGTCGGGGAGGGGTCACTCCCGTTGAAGCCGCCGAGGGGCATCACGGGCCGGCCGGAGGCCAGCTGGTAGCTCGCCGCGTTCTGCGAACCGACGGCGGCCGCCGCCCAGGTGTGGCGGTCGGCACCGGCCCGCAGCGCGGCCTTGGCCTCGGCGGAGACCCGGGCCCCGTCCAGCAGTCCGCCGGCTCCGCCCCGCATGCCCGGGCCGCCGCTCCGGGCGCCCCGGCCGGACCCGGACCGGCCCGCGCCGCCCGTACCGCCGGCGCCGCCAGGCTGTCCGAAGCCCGGTGCGCCGCCCGGCGGGAAGCCCTGGGGCCCGCCCTGCGGCATGCCCCCCTGGCCGCCCTGCGGGGCTCCCTGCGGGGCTCCCTGCGGGGCCCCTTGAGGCGCGGCTCCGCCCGGACCGCCTCCGGGAACGCCCGGCAGGCCGCCCCCGAACCGCTCCCCGACCGGACCGAAGCGCATCCCCCCGGGACCGCCCCGCCCGCCGGCCACCGCCGGACCGGCCGTCACGATCGACCCGGTGTGGCCGGTGGAGACCGTGGTCATGCAGTACGCGAACGGCCCCGCCAGAGCCGCTCCCAGCCCCAGCGCCGCCGCCCCGAGCAGCCCCCGGCGCCCCAGCCGGGCGGCGAACGGCAGCGCGACGGCGGCGAGCAGGCCGGCCACCAGCACCGCCCAGCGCAGCCACGGCAGATAGCCCGAGGAGCGGCCGAGCAGCACGTACGACCAGACGGCGGTCAGGGCGAGGGTCCCGGACAGGGTGAGTGCGGCGGCCCGGCCGCCCCGTTCCTCCCACAGCACGGCCACGCCCATGCCCACGAGCGCGGCCACGAAGGGGGCCAGCGCGACCGTGTAGTACTGGTGGAAGATGCCCTGCATCCAGCTGAACACCGCGGCGGTGACCAGCAGGCAGCCGCCCCAGGCCAGGAAGGCCGCGCGGGCCATGCTCTGCAGGGAGTCGGCGGCCCGGGCGGCCCGCCAGGTCACCACCAGCCCCGCCACGAGGAGCACCAGCGCCGCGGGCAGCAGCCAGGAGATCTGACCGCCCACATCGGCCGAGAACAGCCGGCCCACGCCGGTCTCCCCCCAGCCCCCGCCGCGCAGGCCCGGCCCGCCCTCGGGCAGCCCGTACGCCCCGGGCCCTGAGAAGGCTCCGCCGGTCCGGCCGCCGCCCACACTGCCGGTCTCGTTGCCGTTCAGCCGGCCGAGACCGTTGTAGCCGAAGGTCAGCTCCAGGAAGGAGTTGTGCTGCGAACCGCCGATGTACGGGCGCGAGGAGGCGGGCCACAGCTCCACGACCGCCACCCACCAGCCGCCGGCCGCCACCATCGCGGCGCCGGCCAGCAGCAGCTGTCCGAGCCTGCGGCGCAGCCGGGTGGGCGCGCAGACGGCGTACAGCAGGGCCAGCGGCGGCAGGATGAGGAAGGCCTGGAGGGTCTTGGTCAGGAAGCCCAGGCCGATCGCCGCCCCGGCCGCCACCAGCCACCCGGTCCGCGCTCCGTCGAGGGCGCGCAGCACGCAGTACACGGTGACGGTCAGCAGCAGCGTCAGCAGCGCGTCGGGGTTGTTGAAGCGGAACATCAGCGCGGCGACGGGCGTGAGGGCGAACGCCGCCCCGCTCAGCAGCGCGGCCGCGGGCCCGAACTGGCGGCGCACGGCGGCGTACAGGACGGCGGTGGTGCCGACGCCCATCAGGGCCTGCGGGACGAGGATCTGCCAGGAGCCGAGGCCGAACATCCGGACGGACAGCATCATCGGCCACAGGGCGGCCGGGGGCTTGTCGACGGTGATGGAGTTCCCGGCGTCGGAGGAGCCGAAGAAGAAGGCCTTCCAGCTCTCGGAGCCGGCCTGTACGGCGGCGGAGTAGAAGGAGTTGGCGTAGCCGGACGCGCCCAGGTTCCACAGCAGGAGGACGGCGGTGGCGAGCAGCAGCGCCGCGTACGCGGGCCGTTCCCAGCCGGGCCGGGCGGCGGCGGCCCGCTGCGCGGCCGGGGCGGTGGCCCGCTCGGGGAACGGGGATCCGAAGGAGGGCAGGGCCGTGGTCATCGCTGGTCGTCCTTCACGGGAACGGGAGTGGTGCGGCGCTCGGGGAACACCCAGGCACGGAAGAGCAGGAACCGCAGCACGGTGGCGGCGAGGTTGGCCGTGATGAGCACGGCCAGTTCGGTGCCGTGGGCGGGGTCGTCGGTGGCCACGCCGAGGGCTGCGAGCGAACCGCTGGTCAGGGCCAGTCCGATGGCGAACACGACCAGGCCCTGGGCCTGGTGGCGCAGGGCGCGGTCGCGGCCCCGGACGCCGAAGGTGAGCCGGCGGTTGGCGGCGGTGTTGGCCACGGCGGAGAGCAGCAGGGCGGCGGCGTTGGCGGCCTGCGGTCCGGTGCCGAGCCGGAAGAGGGAGTACAGGGCGAGGTAGCAGAGGGTGGAGAGGACGCCGACCGCGCAGAAGCCGAGCAGCTGGCGGGCCAGCCCGCGCGGCACCCCGGGCAGGGCGGTGCGGTCGCGCGGGTCGTCGCCGAAGGGGCGCGCCAGCCGGTCCAGGGGGAGCGCCCCCAGGGCCAGCGCCCGGCCCACCCGCCAGACGCCCTTCAGGTCCTCGGTGGCGGTCCTGACGATGTGGACCGTGGAGTCGGGGTCGTCGACCCAGTCGACCGGCACCTCGTGGATGCGCAGCCCGGCCCTCTCTGCGAGCACCAGCATCTCGGTGTCGAAGAACCAGCCGGTGTCCTCGACGAGCGGCAGGAGCCGCTGCGCCACCTCGCGCCGGATGGCCTTGAATCCGCACTGGGCGTCGCTGAACCGGGCGGCGAGCGAGGAGCGCAGCAGCAGGTTGTAGGCGCGGGAGACGAACTCCCGCTTCGCTCCCCGCACCACCCGCGAGGAGCGGGCGAGCCGGGTGCCGATGGCCAGGTCGGAGTGGCCGGAGATCAGCGGGGCGACCAGCGGCAGCAGCGCGTTCAGATCGGTGGAGAGGTCCACGTCCATGTACGCGAGGACGGGTGCCTCCGAGCGGGTCCAGACGGTGCGCAGGGCGCGGCCGCGGCCCTTCTCCTCCAGCCGGACGCTGCGTACGCCGGGGATGCCGGCGGCGAGCGCGGCCGCGCACGCGGGGGTGCGGTCGGTGCTGGCGTTGTCGGCGATGGTGATGCGGAAGGGGTAGGGGAAGGTCCGGGTGAGGTGTGCGTGCAGCCGGCGCACGCAGGGGCCGAGGTCCCTTTCCTCGTTGTAGACCGGGATCACCACGTCGAGTACGGGCTCGCCGGGCACGGGCGCGAGGGGCGCCCGTGCCGGGAGGGCGCCGGAAGAGGTGTCGGTTGGCATGCTCCGAGCCTCACCGGGCGCCCTGTCACCTCGGTGTGCTGAGCCTGTGGCCCCTCTGTGAGTCCGCAGGGGTCAGGGGGCGGGGGGCCGCGGTGAGGGGGAGCAGCACCTCGAAGCAGGTCCGTCCGGGCTCGCTGCGTACGTCGACCCGGCCGTCGTGCGCCGTGACCACGGCCTGGACGATGGCCAGGCCCAGCCCGGTGGAGCCCGCCGTGCGGGAGCGGGAGGCGTCACCGCGGGCGAAGCGCTCGAAGACGTGCGGCATCAGCTCGGCGGGGATCCCGGGGCCGTCGTCCTCGATCCGCAGCCGGACGGCGGATGTTTCACGTGAAACACGGGCCGTGACGGTGGTCCCCGGCGGGGTGTGGGTGCGGGCGTTGGCGAGGAGGTTCACCAGGACCTGCTGGATCCGGGCCGGGTCGGCCGGCACGGGGGCGGGCTCGTCGGGCAGTTCCAGGCGCCAGTGGTGTCCGGGGCCGGCGGCCCGGGCGTCGCTGACGGCGTCGACGACGAGCGGGGCCAGGTCGGTGTCCTCGCGGGACAGCGGTCGGCCCGCGTCCAGCCGGGCCAGCAGGAGCAGGTCCTCGACCAGCCCGGTCATCCGGGTGGCCTCCGACTCGATCCGGGCCAGCGCGTGGCGGGTGTCGGGACCGGGCTCCTCCCTCCCCCGGCGGGTGAGTTCGGCGTAGCCGCGGATGGAGGCGAGCGGGGTGCGCAGCTCGTGGGAGGCGTCCGCGACGAACTGGCGGACCTGCGTCTCGCTCTGCTGCCGGGCCGTCAGTGCGGAGGAGACGTGGCCCAGCATCCGGTTGAGGGCCGCGCCGACCTGTCCCACTTCGGTACGGGGGTCGGCTTCGGCCTCGGGCACGCGTTCGTGCAGGGCCGGCTCCCCGCTGTGCAGGGGGAGTTCGGAGACCCGGGTGGCGGTGGCGGCGACCCGGCGCAGCGGGCGCAGGGCGACCGCGACCAGTGCCTGTCCGGCGAGCGAGGCGGCGAGCAGCCCGGCCAGGGTGACGCAGACCTCGACGGCGATCAGGGTGTTCACGGTGGAGTCCACGCCCCTGAGGGGGAAGGCGAGCACCAGGACCCCGTCGGGCGCGGCCAGCGCCCGGTAGGCGCCGAGGCCGGGCAGGTCCACGTCCACCGTGCGGGCCCGGCCGGGGCCGGCGGTCCGCGCGACGTGCTCCAGGACGGCCGTCTGCGCCTCGGTGAGGACCTCGCGGTGGTCGAGGCCCGGTCCTTCCACGGGGGCGATCCGGGCGCCGCCGATCGTCTTCCCGGCCGGGTCGAGCCGGATCCCGGCGGCGCCCATGGGGGAGCCGGGGGCGAAGACGAAGCCGAGGCTGCCCTCTCGGGCCGCCTTGCCCGCGCCCGGACCCCGGACGGCCATCTCCACGGAGTTGTTCAGCTGCTTGTCCAGCTCGCCCATCAGGCGGGAGCGCATGGCGAGTGTGGTGACGGTCCCGATGGCCGCGCCCACCACGGCGATCAGCGCCACCGCGGACACGACCAGCCGGGTCCGCAGCGACCACGGCCGGCGGCGGCGCGGCCCGCGGCGTCCGGAGCGCGGCCCCGGGAGGCGGAGGGCCACTACTCGGCCGGCTTGATCAGGTAGCCGGCGCCGCGCCGGGTGTGGATCATCGGGGGCAGCCCGGTGCCGCCCTCCAGCTTCCGCCGCAGGTAGGAGATGTAGAGCTCGACCACGTTGGCCTGGCCGCCGAAGTCGTACGACCACACCCGGTCCAGGATCTGCGCCTTGCTGAGCACCCGGCGCGGATTGCGCATCAGGTAGCGCAGCAACTCGAACTCGGTGGCGGTCAGATGGACCTCGCGGCCGCCCCGGACCACCTCGTGGCTGTCCTCGTCGAGGCTCAGGTCGCCCACGGTGAGGACCGAGCCGCCGCGCGCGGCCTGCGCCGCGCCGGAGCGCCGGACCAGACCGCGCAGCCGGGCCACGACCTCCTCCAGGCTGAACGGCTTGGTGACGTAGTCGTCGCCGCCCGCCGTCAGGCCCGCGATGCGGTCCTCGACGGAGTCCTTGGCGGTCAGGAACAGCACCGGGACCTGCGGGATCTCCCGGCGCAGCAGGCCGAGCACGGCCAGCCCGTCCATGTCCGGGAGCATGACGTCGAGGACCACCACGTCCGGCCGGAACTCCCGCGCCGCCCGTACGGCGCCCGCTCCGTCACCGGCGCTGCGGACCTCGCAGCCCTCGTAGCGCAGGGCCATGGACAGCAGCTCGGAGAGGGAGGCCTCGTCGTCGACGACGAGGACCCGGCAGGGGCCCCCGTCGGGGCGCCGCAGCGCCGTCGGGTTCGCGGTGGACGTGGACGCGGGGGAGGTGGTCGTCGCTGTCATGCCCCCACGCTGGCCCGCGCCCGTGAGAGCGTTCTTGCCCCAACCTGTGAATCTCCTGAGAAAGGGATCAGCGCGGCCCGGGCGGTCGGCCGGGCAGGGAGAACAGCCGGGCGCCGTTGTCGTGGCAGACCGCGCGCAGCCAGTCGTCGCCGAGCCCGAGGCGTTCCAGGGCCTCCAGCTGGTGCTCGTAGGGGTAGGGGATGTTGGGGAAGTCGGTACCGAGCAGGATCCGGTCCCCGAGGTCGGCGAGCCGTCCGAGGTCCGCGGGCGGGAAGCCGCTGAACTGCGCCGAGAAGTCGGTGAAGGCCATGGTGGTGTCCAGCCGCACCTCGCGGTGGCGGTCGGCGAGGTCGAGGAAGTCGGCGTACTCGGGCATCCCCATGTGTGCGACGACCAGCGGCAGCCGGGGGTGGCGGGCCAGCAGCCGGGCGATCGGCCCGGGCCCGGTGTGCGCGGCCGCGACGGGCCCGGAGCCGCAGTGGACCACGACCGGGATCCGCGCCTCGGCGAGCAGCCCCCACACCGGTGTGAGCAGAGGGTCGTTCGGGTCGTACCCGCCGACCTGGAGGTGGGCCTTGAAGACGCGGGCTCCCCGCTCCACGGCCCGCCCGACGTAGGCGGCCGCGTCCTTCTCCGGGAAGAAGGTCGCGGTGTGCAGGCAGTCGGGGGTGCGGGCGGCGAAGTCCTCGGCCCAGGCGTTGAGCCAGGCGGCCATGGCGGGCTTGTGGGGGTAGAGCATCGAGGTGAAGGCCCGGACGCCGAACTCCCGGAGCAGCGCGACCCGCTGCTCCTCCTCGTGCCGGTAGGTGATGGGCCACGCGACGCCGGTCAGCGGGCCGGCGGCGTCGAAGTAGTCCCACACCTTGCGCATCACCCGGTCCGGCATGAAGTGCGTGTGCACGTCCACCAGACCGGGCAGCCCCAGCCGGTCGCGGAAGGCCCGGACGGTCTCAGCCGTTGCGGGCAAAGCCGTGGCTCCGCTCGACGGTCGCGACGTGCAGGGAGTAGCTCTCGTACCAGTCGGCGCGCCCCTGCTTCATGGCGGCCTGGTGCTCCAGGTCCGTGCGCCAGGCGGCCAGGGACTCGTGGTCGCGGAAGTAGGCGACGGTGATGCCGAGGCCCCCGGGGGTGCGCGCCGACTCGTACCCGAGGAACCCGGGGTTCTCCCGGACGAGCTCGTTCATCCGGGAGAGGACCTCCGGGTACCCGGTGTCGTCGGAGGTGCGGACATTGCTGAATACGGCCATGACATAAGGCGGTTCGAACGCCGGCACGGGCTGGATGCTCATGACCGCCACCCTCTGCGGAAGCCCCTTGGCATGTCCACCAGAAACAGGCCCGGACGTCCAAAGGGATCCAAGTTTTGACCTTCGGGGGTTCCGCGGCTCCCGGTCAGAACAGCCCGTCCTGCCCGTCCGCCCGGGCCGGCGGGGCGACGGCCGCCGTCGGGGCGTCGGTCGCCGCCCGGTCGGGTGCGGCGGCCAGCTCCCAGCCGGCCAGCAGCCGGGTGTCCACCACGAGCCCGTCCGCGAAGTGCAGGTCCGGCCCCGCGGCGCCCACCAGCCGCCCCACGACGGCCGCACCGGGCACCAGTTCCGTGACCACGCGGACCGGGGCGGGCAACGCGGCCAGCCCGAACGGCCCGGCGTGGTCGGTGGTCGCGCACCCCAGCCGCTCCAGCGACTCCGGCCACCCCGGGAGCGCCGCGGCCCGGGCGTGCAGCTCGGCCACCTCCCGCGCCCGTTCGGCCTCCGGCGGCAGCCCGGCCCGCACGGCGCGCTTGCGGGCGTAGGGGATCCGGTCCGGTACCCCGAGGGCGGCGCGCAGCAGCTCCTCGGTCCGGCGCGCCGCCATCAGCGGCCCGCGCCCCAGCCAGGTCCAGGTCACCGCCCCCTGCTCCAGCAGCCGCACCGCACCGCGCTCCTCGGCGGTGATGCCGACCTTGACCATCCCGGGCCCGAACCACGCCAGGTACACCCGGTACGGACGCGGATCGGCGGCGTTGGTGTCGGCCGCCACCGAGAAGGACCGGTCGAGCCGGGCGCACTCGGGACACTGGGCGCTCGCGGCCCGTCCCGGTACGGTCCGGCCCGCCGGGCACGGGGTCCGCTTCCCGGCGCGCCGCACGCCGAGGCAGTGCCGCTCGCCCCGGGCGGCGAAGGCCAGCCGCTGTCCCGAGGAGAGCGGACTGCCGCGCTCCGCACGCCCGGGCCCGGACCACCCGACGGCGGGCCGTTCCCCGCTCCACCGGATCCCGGTGCACCACCAGCCCCCGGCGGTGCCGGTCACAGGGGCAGGGGCCGCTCGAAGAAGGTCTCCAGGACCACGGTCGCCTGCGTCCCGCTGACCCCGTCGATGGCGTAGAGGCGGCGCAGCACGTCCTGGAGCTGCTCGGTGGTGGCCGTGCGGACCTTCACCAGCACGGAGGCGCTGCCGGCGATGATGTGCGCCTCCTGGATCTCCGGAATCGCCGCGAAGTCCCCGGCCGACTCGCCCATCCACGCGTTGGAGTCGACCATCACGTAGGCCAGCACCCCGCTGCCGACGGCCGCCGGATCCACGTCGACCGTGGTCCGCCGGATCACACCGCGCTCGCGCAGTTTGCGCACCCGCTCGTGGGTGGCCCCCGCCGAAAGCCCCACGGCCGTCCCGAGAGCGGCGTAGGACTGCCCCGCGTCCTCCTGGAGGCGCAGGAGCAGCGCCCGGTCGATGTCGTCCACGCGATCTTCCTCCCATATGCCCGCCCACCCTTGCGAAGACGGTACCTGATCCTGCAATCTCACCATCAAGCCGAATCATATTCGGTCCTTCGCTCTGATGGGGGAACCATGTTGGGAATTGCCGACCTCACCTTGTACGAGATCCTGGACGAGCGCTTCCGGACCGGCCGCTGCGCCAACGGGGACCTCCGCCTGGAGCGCCTCCACGACGGCTGCCGCTGGGCCGAGGGGCCCCTGTACCTGCCGGCGTGGCGGCAGCTGGTGTGGAGCGACATCCCGGGCGACCGGATGCTCCGCTGGGACGAGGCGACGGGCGCGGTGTCCGTCTTCCGCACCCCGGCCGGCCACTCCAACGGCAACACCCTCGACCGCGAGGGCCGGCTGATCACCTGTGAACAGGGCAACCGCCGCGTCACCCGCACCGAGCCCGACGGCAGCCTCACCGTCATCGCCGACCGCTACGACGGCAAGCGGCTCAACAGCCCGAACGACGCGGTGGTGCGCTCCGACGGGTCGGTCTGGTTCTCCGACCCCGACTTCGGCATCACCAGCGACTACGAGGGCGGGCGCGCCCCGAGCGAGATCGGCTCCTGCAACCTCTACCGCGCCGACCCCTCCACCGGCGAGGTCCGCCTCGTGGCCGACGGCTTCCTCGGGCCGAACGGGCTGGTCTTCTCCCCCGACGAGAGCGAGCTGTACGCGGCCGACACCCGCGCGGGCCACATCCGCGCCTTCGCGGTCGGGGACGACGGCACGCTGAGCGGGGACCGCGTCTTCACGGCCTGCCCCTCGGTCGACAACATCCGCTTCGACGACGAGGGACGGCTGTGGGCGGCCGCGATGGAGTCGGGCGTGCACTGCTACGCGGCGGACGGCGACCTCATCGGCCGCCTGCGCGTCCCGGAACCCGTCTCGAACATCGCCTTCGGCGGCCCGAAGAACAACCGGCTCTTCATCACCGCCACCACCTCGCTCTACTCGCTGGTGATGTCGGTGACGGGTCTCCCCCGCGCCCTTCCCGCCCGCCGGCCCTAGCCGGCGGGACGGACCGGCCGGGCATACGCGAGAGGCCCCCAGGATTTTTCCTGGGGGCCTCTCGGGCTGTGCACTCGGCAGGATTCGAACCTGCAACCTTCTGATCCGTAGTCAGATGCTCTATCCGTTAAGCTACGAGTGCTTGGCTTCCCGGCGTTTCCTGCCCGGTTGGCCTTGCGAGAACAACAATACATGGACCTCGCCGGGACGCGAAATCCATAAGCCACAACACCCCTGACCTGCGGAAACGTGCTGAACGAAGATCATCGGCCCGGATCCGGCCGGAGCGCGGGAGCCCCGGCGGGTACCCACGGAGGGCCATCCCAAACGCCAGGGCCCGCCTTCGAGCCCCGAACGCACCGGCACACCGGCGGCACGCAGGCACCCCGAACGCACCGAAGCCCCGGTCCGTCAGGACCGGGGCTTCGGTGAGGTGCGGAGGCGGAGGGATTTGAACCCTCGATGGGGTGTAAGCCCCAAACCGCATTAGCAGTGCGGCGCCATAGACCGGACTAGGCGACGCCTCCAGCACACCCCCGTAACGAGGGTGCGTGCAGATGATGACACAGCCGCGGGGCCGGTCACCAATCCGCTCCCACGGTACAAGGAGCCGGGCCCACAGGGCAAAGCCTTAAGCCCTCTTCCTTGATCCCTTCTCCCGGACCCTCCCCCTCGCAACGTCCGGGCGGGCGGGTCGTTGGTGAGGCGTACGACGTACGGACGACCTGGAGTGCCCCATGCTGCGTCTCGCCGCCTTCGCCGTCACCTCCGCGCTGGCCGCCGCGGCGGCCGGACCGCTGCCGCCGCTGCCCCTGGGCCGGCTGCTGGCTTCCCCCGACCGGCTGACGATCGACATCTCCAAGGCGGGCGGCCTCGACGGCCGGTACCGCCTCGACTGCAGGCCGGTCGGCGGCGACCACCCCAAGGCGGAGGAGGCCTGCGCCCGCCTCGACGCGCTCGCGAAGCAGGGGAAGGACCCGTTCGCCTCCGCGCCGAAGCCCGCCATGTGCACCTTCCAGAGCGGCGGACCGGCCACCGCGCACGTCACGGGAACGTGGCACGGCCAGAGGGTGGACAGCTGGTTCGGACGCGAGAACGGGTGCGACATCGCCCGCTGGGACAACCTGGAACCCGTCCTTCCGACTGCGGGTGCCTGACCTGGGAGGATGCGGCGGATGCGCGGTTTCCCCCGTTCATCCGCCCCCTCTCGGCGGGACGGTGCCCTTAGACTCCTCCCGTGACATGCCGGTAGTCGTGGTCAGGGAGGACGCTCGTCGTGAGCAGCAGGCCATCCCGAGGCGCTGCTCGCCTCGCAGCAATACTCGACGCGCTTCCGGACGCGCTGTTGCTCGTCAACGCCAACGGCACGGTCGTCAACGCGAATTCGATCGCCCTCGAGGTCATGGAGAGCCCCGGCACCGGTCTCGTCGGCCGTGGTGTGCTCGACCTCTTCCCCGAGTTCGACTCGAAACTGATCCCCGGTTCGATGCGCCGTCCCGGCGACGAGCTGACGGGCCGCTCCAAGCCGAAGCGGATGACCGCGCGCCGCACCGACGGCACCGAGTTCCCCGTCGAGGTCACCAGCGCCCACCTCGACGGCCGTGACGCCTACCGCGAGCCCCAGCCGTACACCGGCGACGAGCTGCTGATGCTGGTCGTGCGCGACCTCACCGAGGCCGTGGACACCGAGGCCGAGCTGGCCCGGTCCCAGCGGCAGACCGAGATGATCCTGCGCGCCGCCGCCGAGGGCGTGGTGGGCACCGACACCGACGGCCGCGTGGTCCTGGTCAACCCGGCCGCCGCCCAGATCCTGGGCTACCGCGCCACCGACCTCGGCAACCGCGAGCTGCACGGCCTGATCCAGCACTCGCGCGCCGACGGCTCCCCCTTCCCCTTCGACGAGTCCCCGCTCGCCGACACCCTGCGCAGCGGGCGCAAGCACCGGGTCCGCGGCCAGGTGCTGTGGAACAAGGCCGGCCAGGCCGTGGCCGTCGACCTGACCACCTCGCCCGTACGGGACGGGGACGTGCTCGTCGGCGCCGTCATGACCTTCACCGACCGGCGCCCCTACGACGCGCTCGCCGCCCGCCACGCCCAGCTGGTGGCCGTGCTCGGCGACGCGCTGCGCGGTCCGCTGGAGGAGCTGCGCGGGGAGCTGGCCACGCTGGCCGCCGACGACGGCGGGCAGCTGTGGCCCGAGGCCAACCAGCTGCTGCACCATCTGGCGGCCGGGTACTCCCGGATGACCACCCTGGTGGACAACGTCCTGGGCTACCAGCGCCTGGACGCGGGCAGCGAGAAGCTCAAGAAGCGGAACGTCCTCATCAACGAGGTCGTCAAGACGGGCATCGACGGAGCGGTCGAGCTGATCGGCCCCGGCCGGGCCCAGTTCGCCGTCCACGCCCCGACGATCGAGGCCGAAGTGGACCCGGAGCGGGTCGCGACCGCCCTGGCGCACCTGGTCGCGGACGTCGCCGGGGTGGACGCCACCGGCAAGACCCGCCAGGGCAGCGGGTACAGCGACTCCACGATCGTGGTGGCCGCGGCCCAGCGAGGCGAGGTCGTACGGATCGAGGTGCGCGGCCCCTACGAGGGCGGCAACCCCGTGCACGAGCCGATCGTGCGCGGCGTCGTCACCGCGCACGGCGGGCTCCTGCAGACGGTGGAGGTGCCCGGCGCACCGGGCGGGGCGTACGTCCTGGAGCTGCCGCTGGGCGCGGGGGCCGGGACGGTGGAGCTGCCCGAGCCCGAGCCGGAGGCCGCACCCGAGCCCGAGGCCGCCCCGGCGACGGTCTCCGGCGGCCGGCGGGGCCGGCGCGGGGTGGACGCCTTCCTGGAGGACGGCACCGGCGAGGACGAGGGCGCCGGGGGTCGCGGGGCCGGAGGCGCGCTGGCGCTGCCGTCCGGACGCCGCCGCGCGGACGGCGAGGCCCCCGCGCAGGACGCCCAGGGGTCCTCGGGTCCGGCGGAGCTCGCCCAGTCGCCCGTGAACCCGGCGGGGCTCGGTACCGGGCGCCGGCGGGGCCGCGACGGCGACGACGGCCCGGGCTCCGGGCGGGCGGACGGCGGACGGCCCGTGCCCCCGCAGGGCACCGCCCTGCCGGCGCTGCCGCCCGTACCGGCCGTTCCCTCCGTACCGGTGACCGAGCATCCGGCCGGGCGCCGGCGGGCGCTGGGACCGGTGGCCGCACCCGCGCAGCCCGGCGGTCCGGTGCCCGCGGCCGGTCTCGCGGCTCCCGCCGGATCCCGCGTCGCACCCGAGGGCGGCTTCGCGCTGCCCGCCGGCCCGTCCGCGGCCGCCCCGGGCGGCTCCGCCGAGGCCGAGGCCGACGCCGACGGCTCGGGCGGGCGCCGTGCCCGCCGGGTGCTCGGCGCGCCCGCGACCCCCGCCCCGCAGGCCCCGGCCGCCCCCGGCGAGGACCCCGCGCTCCCGACCGGGCGGCGCCGTGCGCTGCCCGCGACCCCCGCCTGGCCCGTCCCGGCGGCCCGGACCGCGCCCGAGGACGCCGCGTCCGCGGCGACCGCCGTGCCCGGCGCCCGGCAGCCCGGGGACACCCCGACGAGCGGGCAGCCGATCAGCGTGCGCGCGCTCGGCACCCTGGGCCAGGGCATCTCCGTGGACCCGGGTGCCGCGGGCCCCGGCGGGTCCGGCTCCGGCCGGCGCCGCAGGCTCTCCGAACCCGCGCCCCAGGGGCGGGCCTTCGCCATAGGAGCCCCGGAGGCGGGTGCCGCCGAGGGTCCCGAGCCGCTCGACGGGCCGGGCGGTGCCGTCGAGGTGGTCAACCGCCCCGTGCCGCAGCCCGTGGACGACGAGCTCCCGCCCGAGCCGCTCGACAACCCGCGCCGGCTGCTCGTGTGGCCCGCGCCGGACGCGCAGACGCAGCAGGCGCTCAGCGAGCGCGGCTACCGACCGGTGATCGTGCACTCCCGCGAGGAGGTGGACGCGCAGATCGCGGCCTTCCCGGCAGCGCTGTTCGTCGACCCGCTGACCGGGCCCATCACCCGGACCGCCCTGCAGTCCCTGCGCCAGGCCGCGGTGGCCGCCGAGGTCCCCGTCCTGGTCACGGCCGGACTGGGGCACGCCACGCGCGAGGCGGCGTACGGGGCCGATCCGGCCGTCCTGCTCAAGGCGCTCGCGCCGCGCGACAGCGAGCAGCACCCTTCGCGGGTCCTGCTGATCGAGGAGCACGAGGAGGTGGCCACCGCGCTGACCGCCGCGCTGGAGCGGCGCGGCCTCCAGGTCGCCCGTGCGGGCGCGGACACCGACGCCGTGGAGCTGGCGACCCGGATGCGGCCCAACCTGGTGGTCATGGACCTGATGCAGGTGCGGCGCCGGCGGGCCGGGATCGTGGACTGGCTGCGTGCCAACGGTCTGCTGAACCGCACCCCGCTGGTCGTCTACACGGCCACCGGGATCGAGCCGGCCGACCGGCCGCGGCTCGCCTCCGGTGAGAGCGTGCTGTTCCTGGCCGAGCGGTCGAC
The DNA here is from genome assembly GCF_040701585.1 of Streptomyces sp. NPDC093801. NCBI lineage: Bacteria > Bacillati > Actinomycetota > Actinomycetes > Kitasatosporales > Streptomycetaceae > Streptomyces > Streptomyces sp. NPDC093801. The sequence continues at coordinate 105,524 of NZ_JBFBDP010000022.1, forward strand.
CACCGCGGACGTACAGGGCCGCATCGTGGACCTCCTGGCCAAGATCGGCACCAACTAGCCATCCTGGCCCGATGGCCATCACCGACACGACCGAGCACAGCGTCCCCGCCGACAACGGGGAGGTGAGCCTGCTCATCGCGCGCCAGGTGGAGCCGGGCTACGAGGAGGCGTTCGAGACCTGGGCGCGCGGCATCCTGGAGACCGCCGCGCGCTTCCCGGACCACCTCGGCTACGGGCTGTTCCGGCCGGCGGCCGAGGGCGCCCCATGGTTCCTCGTCCACCGCTTCCGCGACCAGGAGGCGTTCCAGCGGTGGCAGGACTCGCCCGAGCGGGCCGAGTGGTTCGCGAACTGCGAGGGCCACCACCACACCGAGATAGCCCGGCGCGAGCTGCACGGCATGGAGACCTGGTTCGCCAAGCCGGGTACGACCCGGCCCGCGCCACCGCGGTGGAAGATGGCGATCAGCTCGGGGCTGGCCATCTTCCCGATCTCGCTGGTGGGCAACGCGGTGCTCGGGCCGTACCTGGCGGACCTCGACCCCGTGCTGCGGACGGCCGCCTTCGCAGCCGTCTTCAGCACCCTGATGACCTACGCGGCCATGCCCGCCGTCAGCCGGCTGCTGCGGCCGTGGCTGACCCGCGGCTGACGTCCGGCCGGCCGCTGCGGACCTAGGCGAGGGTGGTGACGTCCAGGTCGCCCTCGGCGTACTGCTTGCGGATCACCTTCTTGTCGAACTTGCCGACGCTGGTCTTCGGCACGGTCGCGACGAAGGTCCAGCGCTCGGGCAGCTGCCACTTGGCGATCGACTCGCCGAGGAACGCGCGCAGGGCGGCGTAGTCGGCCGTGGCGCCCTCCTTGAGGACGACCGTGGCCAGCGGGCGCTCGCCCCACTTCTCGTCGGGAACGGCGACCACAGCCGCCTCGGCGACCTCGGGGTGGGCCATCAGCGCGTTCTCCAGTTCGACGCTGGAGATCCACTCGCCGCCGGACTTGATGACGTCCTTGGCCCGGTCGGTGAGGGTGAGGAACCCGTCGGCGCTGATCACGCCCACGTCCCCGGTCTTGAGCCAGCCGTCGGCGCTGAACTTGTCCTCGGGGCGCAGGGGTTCGCCGGACGCGCCGCCGTAGTAGGCGCCCGCGATCCAGTTGCCGCGGACCTCCAGCTCGCCCGCCGACTCCCCGTCCCAGGGCAGGACGTCGCCGCCCGGTCCGATGAGGCGGGCCTCGACGCCGGCCGGGAAACGGCCCTGGGTGACCCGGTAGGGCCACTCCTCCTCGGCGCTGAGACCGGCCGGCGGGTGCGCCATGGTCCCCAGCGGGGAGGTCTCGGTCATGCCCCAGGCGTGGCAGAGGCGGACGCCGAGCTTGTCGTAGGCCTCCATCAGGGAGGGCGGGCAGGCGGCGCCGCCGATGGTGACCTGCTTCATCGAGGTCAGGTCGCGCGGGTGCGCGGTGACCTCGGCGAGCAGCCCCTGCCAGATGGTGGGGACGGCCGCGGCGTGCGTGGGCTTCTCCCGCTCGATCATCTCGGCCAGCGGGGCGGGCTGGAGGAAGCGGTCCGGCATCAGCATGTTGATGCCGGTCATGAAGGTGGCGTGGGGCAGGCCCCAGGCGTTCACGTGGAACTGCGGGACCACGATCAGGCTGGTGTCGTGGTCGGTGAGGCCCATCGACTCGGTCATGTTGACCTGCATGGAGTGCAGGTAGACCGAGCGGTGGGAGTAGACGACGCCCTTGGGCTCCCCGGTGGTGCCGGAAGTGTAGCACATGGCCGCGGCCTGGCGCTCGTCCAGCTCGGGCCAGTCGTAGTGGTCGGGGCGGCCTTCGAGGAGCTCCTCGTACTCGTGCACCCGTACGCCGAGCCCGTCGAGGGCGGAGCGGTCGCCGACGCCGACGACCACGACGTGCTCGACCGTCGGCAGGTGCGGCAGCAGCGGCGCCAGCAGCGGCAGCAGGGTGCCGTTCACCAGCACGACCCGGTCGGCCGCGTGGTTGACGATGAAGACCAGCTGCTCGGGGGGCAGCCGCAGGTTGAGCGTGTGCAGGACCGCGCCCATGGACGGGATCGCGAAGTACGCCTCGACATGCTCGGAGTTGTTCCACATGAGCGTCGCGACCCGTTCGTCCTGCTGGACTCCGAGCCCGTCGCGCAGGGCGTGCGCGAGCCGCGCGGCGCGGACGCCGATCTCGGCGAAGCTGCGCCGGTGCGGCTCGGCCTCCCCGGTCCAGGTCGTGACCTGGGAGTCGCCGTGGATCGTCGACCCGTGGGCCAGGATCCGCGAGATCAGCAGCGGTACATCCTGCATGGTGCTCAGCAAAGCGTCCTCCCGGTGAGCGCTGCGGCGCTGCGGCGGCTGTCGGATGCTGCCGATTCTGCGCACGTACCGGTCGGCATGTCACTACCCGGGAGTACAAACAGGCTGGTCGATCACTGTCCGGGCCCGCGGTCTGGCCGATGTTTCACGTGAAACAGGGGTCAGCGCACCGGGGTGAGTTCGGGGTCCTCACGGAGCTTGACCAGCGCGCGGGAGACGGCGCTCTTGACCGTGCCCACCGAGACTCCGAGCAGCTCGGCGGTCTGCGCCTCGCTCAGGTCCTCGTAGTAGCGCAGGACGACCATGGCCCGCTGGCGGTCGGGCAGCCGCGTCACCGCCCGCCACATCGCGTCGCGCAGCACCTGCGCCTCCGCCGGGTCGTCGGAGGACTGCTCCTCGGTCTCGGGGACCTCCCCGCAGGAGAACTCGTCGACCTTCCGCTTGCGCCACTGCGAGGTGCGGGTGTTGACCAGGGCCCGCCGGACGTAGCCGTCCAGGGCCCGGTGGTCCTCGATGCGGTCCCAGGCGACGTAGGTCTTGGCGAGGGCCGTCTGGAGCAGGTCCTCGGCGTCGCACGGGTTGGCCGTCAGGGAGCGCGCGGTGCGCATCAGGGCCGTGCCACGGGTCCGGACGTACGCCGAGAACGACGGGTACGGCGTCGGGTTCGAGGCGAGCGTGCACACAGGCGTGGTCATGGCTCCACGCTAGGAGCGCGGGGGGCTCCTGGGATCGCCCGCAGGTGCCGAAGCGGGGTCCCCCTCAGGTTGTACGGCCCTGCCGCGCCCCACCTCCTGAAGGTGGAGGAGGGGGCGCGCGACCAGGACCGGGGTCAGAGGCCGGCGCCCAGGACCAGGCCGGAGGTCGGTACGCCGGTACCGGCCGTGACGAGGACGTGCTCGGCGCGCGGGAGCTGGTTGACGGAGGTGCCGCGCAGCTGGCGGACGGCTTCGGCGATGCCGTTCATGCCGTGCAGGTAGGCCTCCCCGAGCTGGCCGCCGTGGGTGTTGAGCGGGAGCGCGCCGGCGGCCGTGAAGTCGGCGGCCTCGCCGGGTCCGCAGAAGCCGAACTCCTCCAGCTGCATCAGGACGAAGGGCGTGAAGTGGTCGTAGAGGATGGCCACGTCGATGTCGGAGGGCCGCAGCCCGCTGGTCCGCCACAGCTGGCGGGCGACCACGCCCATCTCCGGGAGTCCGGTGAGGCCGTCGCGGTGGAAGGAGGTCATCGCCTCCTGGCGGCGGCCCGCCCCCTGGGCGGCCGCCGTGATCACGGCGGGTTTCCGCCGCAGGTCGCGGGCCCGCTCTGCGGTGGTGACGACGAGGGCCTGGCCGCCGTCGGTCTCCTGGCAGCAGTCCAGCAGCCGCAGGGGTTCCACGATCCAGCGGGAGGCGGCGTGGTCGGCGAGGGTGATGGGCTTGCCGTGGAAGTAGGCGGCGGGGTTGGTGGCGGCGTACCTGCGGCCGGTGACGGCGACGTGCCCGAAGGCCTCCGGGGTGAGCCCGTAGGTGTGGAGGTAGCGCTGGGCGGCCATGGCCACCCAGGAGGCGGGGGTGAGCAGGCCCCAGGGCAGGGACCAGCCGAGGGCCGCACCCTCCGCCGAGGGCTCGCGCTGCTGGACGCCGGAGCCGAAGCGGCGGCCGGAGCGCTCGTTGAAGGCGCGGTAGCAGACGACGACCTCGGCGACCCCCGTGGCGACGGCGAGGGCGGCCTGCTGCACGGTGGCGCAGGCCGCGCCGCCGCCGTAGTGGACGCGGGAGAAGAAGGAGAGCTCCCCGATGCCGGCGGCCTGGGCGACCGTGATCTCGGGGCTGGTGTCCATCGTGAAGGTGACCATGCCGTCGACGTCGGCCGGGGTGAGCCCGGCGTCGTCGAGGGCCGCGTGCACCGCCTCGACGGCGAGTTTGAGCTCGCTGCGGCCGGAGTCCTTGGAGAACTCGGTCGCGCCGATGCCGGCGATGGCGGCGCGGCCGCCCAGGTCGTCGCGGACGCGGACGCTCATGCCCCGGCCCCCAGGGTGACGGTCACGGTGCCCGTGACGTGGTGGCCGAGGCCGTTGGCGCCGAGGACCCGGATCTCGGCCGTGTCCCCGTCGAGGGCGGTCACGGTGCCGGTGAGGGTCATCGTGTCGCCCGGGTGGTTGGGGGCGCCGAGGCGGATGGCCACCTTGCGCAGGACGGCCCGCGGACCGAGCCGGTCGGTGACGTACCGGCCGACGAGGCCGTTGGTGGTCAGGATGTTCATGAAGATGTCCGGGGAGCCCTTCTCGCGGGCGAGTTCCGCGTCGTGGTGCACGTCCTGGTAGTCGCGGGAGGCGATGGCGCCCGCGACGATCAGGGTGCGGGTGACCGGGATCTCCAGCGGTGGCAGCGCGTCGCCGACGTTCATGCGTCCTCCTCCTCGGATATGAGCGCGCCCAGCTCGGACAGCAGCTCGCTGCCGCAGCCCAGGTGGGCGTCGAGCTGGCGCCCCCACAGGAAGTGCCGGTGGACGGGGTGGTCGAGGTCGGCGCCCATGCCCCCGTGCAGGTGCTGGCCCGCGTGGACGACCCGCTTGCCCGCCTCGGAGGCCCACCAGGCCGCCGTGAGGGCGTGCTCGCGCGCCGGGAGACCCGCGTCGATGCGCCAGGCCGCCTCGTACGCGGTGACCCGGATGGCCTCGGTGTCCATGTACGCGTCGGCCGCCCGCAGCATGACCGCCTGGTTCGTGGAGAGGGGACGGCCGAACTGCTCGCGGGTGGAGGTGTACGCGACGGCGCGGGCCAGCGAGCCGGCGCAGACGCCCGCCTGGAGCCCGGCGAAGGCGGTCCGCGCGGAGGCCAGCACCGCGTCGTACGCGTCCGGGCCGCCGAGCCGTTCCGCCGGGGCGCCGGTCAGGGTGAGGCGCCCCGCCGACCAGGGGGCGGTCGTCTCCACCGGCCGCGTGCCGACGCCGGGAGCGTCCACCCGTACGAGCCACAGCGCCCGGTCGCGGTCCGGGACCAGGACGTGCGTGGCGTCGCGCAGCCAGGGGACGGCGGGGACGGTACCGGTGAGGCGGCCGTCGGGGGCGGCGGTGACCGCCCGGCGGGCCGGAAAGGCGCCGGTGGCGACCGCTGCGCCCGAGCCGAGGGCGGGCAGCAGGCGGGCGCGCTGCTCGGGGCTGCCGTGCGCGGCCACGGGCAGGATCCCGTAGGCGCAGGTGGCGGCGTACGGGATCTGGGCGGTGGTGCGGCCCTGCTCCTCCAGGAGGAGGACGAGTCCGAGGAGGCCGACCTCCTCGACGGCGGCGGTCAGGCCGGCGGCGGTGAGGGCCTTCCACAGTTCGGCGTCGCTGCCGGTGCCGGCCGCGGCGAGGCGTTCGTGGGTGGCGAGGTCGCGGAAGATCCGGGCGGCCAGTTCCGCCGCCGCGGCCTGTTCCTCGGTGGGGTGGAAGTCCATGTCAGCCCGCCTCTGCACGGAAGACGGGGAGTTCGAGGGTGTCGTCCACGCGCAGGAACTCCAGCCGGACGGGGAGGCCGATGCGCACCTTGTCGTACGGGACACCGGTGATGTTGCTGATCATGCGCACGCCCTCGGCCAGCTCGACCAGGGCGACCGCGTACGGGGGGTCGAAGGCCGGGAAGGGCGGGTGGTGCATGACGACGTACGAGAAGACGGTGCCGGCGCCGCTCGCCTCGACGGTGTCCCAGCCGGGGGAGGAGCAGGCGTTGCAGCCGGGCAGCCAGGGGAAGCGCAGGGTGGCGCAGGCGGTGCAGCGCTGGATCAGCAGCCTGTGGTCCCGGACTCCGTCCCAGAAGCCCTGGTTGTCGCGGTTGACCACGGGGCGGGGCCGCTGCGGCCCCGCCGTCCCCGCAGGCTTCGGCGGTGCGGGCCGGTGCGCCGCCGGGGCGTACTTGAGGATGCGGAAGCGGTGCGTTCCGGCGGGTTCGCCGTTGGCGCGGACGTCCATCCGGGTCGTCACGAAGTGCCCGGTGCCCAGCTTGGTGGTCTTGCGCGGGGAGACCGACTCGATCACGGCGTCGAAGGTCACCTCGTCGCCGGGGCGCAGCGGGCGCAGGTACTCCTGTTCGCAGTCGGTGGCGACCACGGAGGTGCAGCCCGCGCCGTCGAGGAGCGCGAGGAGTTCGTCGTAGGCGGAGGTGCGGCCGGTGTGGCCGGAGAGGCCGCCCATCGTCCAGGCCTGGAGCATGGTGGGCGGGGCGATGGCGTCGGGGCCCGTGTAGGCGGGGTTGGTGTCGCCCATGGCCTCGCACCAGTGGCGGATCATCGGCGCGTTGACCGGGTCCTTGCCCCGGCCGCCGGTGGCGGCGGGGCGGCCCTCGAAGGCCCTGAGGCGCCGGAGCAGCTCCGCTTCCCGCGCGGCGGCGTCCGACGCCTCGGCGGCGGTGGCCCGGTCGGCCGTGGCCCGGTCGGTGCTCATCGCTTCCTCCCCTTCATGCCGAGCCGCATCATGGCGACGATCTCGCGCTGGACCTCGCTGACCCCGCCGCCGAAGGTGTTGATCTGGGCCGCGCGGTTCATCCGCTCCAGCTCCCCGCCGAGGAAGGCCTGCGGGCCGCGGACGAGGGCCTCCTCCCCGACCACCTCCTGGCAGATCCGGTACACCTCGACGGCGGACTCGGTGCCGAGGAACTTCACGCCGCTGGCGTCCCCGGGGGCCAGCGTGCCGGCGCCCACGTCCTGGACGAGGCGCCAGTTGAGGAGGCGGACGGCGGCCAGCCGGGCGTGCGCCTCGGCGAGCCGGGCCCGGACCCAGGGCAGGTCGGCCGGTCGTTCGCCCGTGACGGGGTCGGGGGTGCGGGCATGGGCGCGGGCGGCCTCGTAGAAGTCCTCGGCCTGCATGCCGATGGCGGCGAGGGCGACGCGCTCGTGGTTGAGCTGGTTGGTGATCAGGCCCCAGCCGCCGTGTTCGGGGCCGACGAGGTGTCCGGCGGGGACCCGGATGCCGTCGTAGTACGTCGCCGTGGTCGTGAGGCCGCCGACGGTGTCGATCGGGGTCCAGGAGAAGCCGGGGCTGTCGGTGGGCACCAGGATGATGGAGATGCCCCGGTGCTTGGGGGCCTGCGGGTCGGTGCGGCAGGCGAGCCAGATCCAGTCGGCGTTCTGGGCGTTGGAGGTGAAGATCTTCTGTCCGTCGATCACCCAGTCGCCGCCGTCGCGGACGGCCCGGGTGCGCAGGGCGGCGAGGTCGGTGCCGGCCTCGGGCTCCGAGTAGCCGATGGCGAAGACGGTCTCGCCCCGCAGGATCCGGGGCAGGAAGTACTGCTTCTGCTCCGGGGTCCCGTATTTCATCAGGGTGGGACCGACGGTGTTGAGGGTGACCATGGAGACGGGCGCGCCGGCCCGGTAGGCCTCGTCGAAGAAGACGAACTGCTCGTCGGGGCCGCGGCCCCGGCCCCCGTACTCGACGGGCCAGCCCAGGCCCAGCAGCCCGTCGGCGCCGATGCGGCGCAGCAGGGCGCGTTGGGCTGCCGGGTCGTCGGGGACCCCGTTCGGCAGCAGGTCCCGGAAGTACTCGCGCAGTTCGGCGCGGAGCCGTGACTGCCCTTCGGACGGAGCGAGGTGCACGGCGCTGGCCTCCCGGCATCACATCGGACGAGTGGAACTGACTGTCCGTCAGATTTACCGGGGATGTCAAGGTCGGGAAGCCCCGCGATGGCCGTACGACGGGGTTCAGGAGGCCCCTGCCGCCACCGGAAGAAGTTCACCGCGCCCGGGAGTCGGCCCGGTGGATCGCCGTGAAGGCGGAGCCGTTGACCTGCGCGTCCCGGACATGCCGAAGAGGGCCGCGCCGTCCGGGAACCCCGCCGTCTCCCGGCCCTGCGACCCTGCCGTACCAAGCTCCACGCCCCCGCGCGCCCCCGCAATCCGCCGGAGCAAGCCCGCTGCGCCCCGCCACGACCCCCGTGCGCCGTCGCGCACGATGTCCTCGCACCCCAGCCGCGGCTCCCGCTCACGCCCCTGCCACGGCTTCCGCTCCCGCTACGCGGCGAGTGCGACCGACTCCCGGTCCGGGGCGGGCGCCAGGGCGGCGGCGGTCGAGGAACGGCGCACGGACGGGCTCTTGCCGTGGGCCTCGGCCCGGATCCGCTGCTTGATCGTCGGCGGGAGCGAACCGCCGCGCATCATCGCCCGCCAGGTCCGCCGCGCAACCGGAGCCGTCCGCCGCACGACGGGGGCCGAAGGAGTGGCCACCGCGGTCGGCGCACCCGCCGCCGGAGCCGTCCTGCCCGCCAGTCCGAGCGCGGCCAGGAGCGCCACGAGCGCGGCGAGGAGGGAGGTCCAGATCGACGTGGTGCTGCTGCGGTGGGTCATGACGAACGCCTCGATTCGCGATGTTCCGACGGGCGGATCTGCATACATTCGTCATGATGCGACCGCAACCGCACGCCCCCGGCGACGCGCGCCGATCTTCAGACAAACACCACCCGGAAGGACCAGGGCCTGCCGGACGGGCACGCGGGCACGCAGAAGGGGCGCCCCTCCCTGAGGGGCGCCCCTTCCCGCCGGCGCACGCGCCGGCCTGTGGCGGTGGGTGTGGGATTTGAACCCACGGTGACTCGCGCCACGACGGTTTTCAAGACCGTTCCCTTAGGCCGCTCGGGCAACCCACCTGGCCGGTACAGAGTACCGGGATGTGGGGGTGGCTGGGGTGGGAGTTGCCGCGGCGGGGGTCAGGACGTCTGGGCCTTGTCGTAGGCCGCCTTGGCCTCGTTGCCGAAGTACGGGCCGAACATCGTGTTCGGCAGGAAGTTGTAGCCGAAGCTGTTCACCGAGACCTGCGTGCCCAGGCCCGTCGACTCGTCGAAGTCCTGGAACCAGGGGCCTCCACTGGAGCCGCCGGTCATGTTGCAGGACATGCTGTGGTCCTTGGTGAGCAGGAAGTCCTTGCCCGTGTTGGCACTGCAGTAGACGAGCTTGGTGCCGTCGTAGGGTGCGGCCGCCGGGAAGCCGAAGGAGTACATCTTCTTGTTGTAGGCCCCGTTGAACTGGATCCCCTGGGCTCCGACGACCTGGCTGAGCTTCTGGCCGTTCAGCGGGGCGACGACCGCGAGGCCGACGTCCGTGTTCATGTCCTCGCTCGCCGCCCACTGGTCGGTGGCGAAGGTCTTGGTGGCCGGCCACTGGCCGTACGGGGCGTTGCCGTTGTCGTACCCCGGGACGAAGATCCAGTCGGTGTGCCAGGCGCCCTGGTACTTCACGCAGTGCCCGGCGGTGATGACCGTGCTGCCGTTCTGGCTGGTGATGGAGTCGCCCGAGCAGGAGGCCGTGCGGCCCTGGAAGGTGAAGAACACCCGGCCGGAGGTCTTCACGACCGCCCCGCCGGACGTCCAGGCCCCGCCGGCCTGCGGGAACGCGGTGGGGGAGGTCGGCGGCACACGGCTGGGCAGGGCCGTGGTCGCGGGCGCCGCGCGGACCCCGGCCGGGGACGCCGCCACGTCGAGCGGTGTCGCCTGCCGCATCCGTTCGGCCGTCCAGAAGCCGGGGGTCTGCCGGGGCCGGAACGAGGAGGGCGATTCCGCGGCCGCCGAGGAGGAGGTGGCCGTCACGGTGGCGGCGAGCAGGGCGCCCGCGGCGAGGAGGACGGACAGCGCCGTGCGAGGACGATTCACGCAGGACTCCTTCTTCCGTGCCCGGACCGGACGGAGCCGGGCAGGGTGGGGTGAAGAGCTGTCGGTGCGGATCGGCTGTTCGGCTTGCGGGGGCAGGGTCGCACGAGGGCCCGGAGATGTCAGGGGGCAGTCCGGACGTTCGTTCGGTTCCGGCCAGGAATTGGCCAACTCCCCCCGGGTCGGGCGGTCATGCGGTCACGAGCACCCCGGCGTAGGAGACCCCTGCCACCACCACCCAGGCCCCGAGTCCCAGCAGTGCGGCACGGCCGCCGGTACGGGCCAGGGTCGGCAGGTGAACGGCGCTGCCGAGCCCGAAGAGGGCCGCCGCCAGCAGGGCCTCCTGCGCGGTGTGCGCCCAGTCCAGGGCCGCGTGGGGCAGCAGGCCCGTCGCACGTACCGCGGCCGCCACCAGGAACCCGGCGACGAACAGCGGCACCGGCGCAGGCCGCTTCCCCGAGGCGGTGCGCACGCCGCGCCGGCGGGCCCGCATCGAGAAGGCCACCGCGGCCACCAGCGGGGCCAGCAGGGCCACCCTCATCAGCTTGACCAGCACCGCCTCGCCGAGCGCGCCGGGGCCGGCGGTCTGGGCGGTCGCCACCACCTGGCCCACGTCGTGGACGCTCGCACCCACCCAGCGCCCGAAGGCCAGGTCGGAAAGGCCCAAGGGGCCCTGGAGCAGGGGGAGTACGGCGATCGCGAGGGTGCCGCAGAGGGTGACCAGGGCCACCGAGGCGGCCACGTCCTCCTCGTCGCTGCCGGACACCTCGCTGACCGCGCCGATGGCCGAGGCCCCGCAGATGGAGTACCCGGTGGCGATCAACAGGGGCTGGTCGCCGGGGAGTCCGAGACGGCGGCCCAGCCAGATCGTGCCGAAGAAGGTGGCCGCGACCACGGCGCTCACCATCGCCACCGTCGCCCAGCCCAGCCGGAGCACCTGGTCCAGGCCGAGGCCGAGGCCCAGCAGGACGATGCCGATCCGCATCAGCCGGCGCCCGGCCAGCGACAGGCCCGGGCGGGCCGGCCCGCGTACGACGGTCCGTACGCCGGGGACGTGGGCCACCGCGATGCCGAGCACCACCGAGGCGGTCAGCATCGGTACGCCGGGAACCAGGCGGTGCACGCACCAGGCCACCAGCGCGCCGCCGGCGGCCAGTGCGAGGCCGGGCCAGGGCGTGGGTGTTTCACGTGAAACAACGGGGACCGCCTCGGTCTGCGGGCGGTGGAGGAGGGCCATCAGTCGACGGGGAGCGTGTAGACGCGGCGGATGCTGCTGCCCAGCCGGGCGACGTCGGCTCCGTAGACGTGGATCGATATGGCCTTGTCGGTACAGGAGTTGCGCACCTTGTGGATGTCACCGGGCGGGGCGAAGCCGCAGACCTCCCCCTGGGCGTTGACCACGTCCTCGGTGGCCACCAGACGGGCCGCGTCCGCGCCGGGCGCGAGCCGGTAGCGGCGCTCGCTCTCCTCGCCCTGGTGCACTCCGGCCACGCACCAGGACACGTGGTCGTGGATGCAGGTCTCCTGACCGGGCATCCAGACCAGCGCCACGACCGAGAAGCTGCCGTCGGGCTCGGCGTGCAGGATGTGCTGCCGGTAGCGCTCCGGGTCTCCCTCCTGCTGCTCCGCGGTGAGCAGGTCGGACGCGCCCAGGTGCGGGGAGAGGCGCTCGCCGACGAGGTAGGCGGTCAGGTCCGGGGCCAGCCCCCGGTCGACGACCGTGCGGATCTCACTGACGAGGGCGGCCATCCTCGTGGTCGTACGGGCCGGCGTGGTGGTGGTCATACAAGCAGCGTCCGACGGCCGATCCATCACGTCCAACGACAGTTGTGACCTGAAAACCCAACCACAGCTTATGGATCGGGGACGACGGGGCGCCGCCGGTCAGCAGCCGACCCGGTTCGACGCGACCCGCTTCAGCTCGTCCAGCACCACGGCCGTCGCCGGGATCCGCAGGTGGTCGCGGTAGACGTACGCGGCGATGTGACGCCGGGCGGCGGGCTCCAGAACCCGGCCGCAGACCCTGCTCAGCGAGAGCGAGGGCAGGACCAGCGCGGGCATCATCGCCACCCCCAGCCCCTGGGCGACCAGGCTCTGGACGACGAGGTTGTCGTCGGTGGCGAACCGTATGTCGGGGACGAAGCCCAACTCGGCGCACTCGTGGAGCAGGTTGGCCCGGCAGCGCGGACAGCCGGCGATCCACTTCTCCTCGGCGAGGTCGGCCAACTGCACGGCCCGGCGGCGGGCGAGCGGGTGTCCGGTCGGCAGCAGCACCGTCAGCTGGTCCTCCAGCAGCCTGACCTCGGCGACCTCCTCGGGGACCTCCTCGTGCAGCCCCGGGTAGGTGAAGGCGAGCGTGATGTCGCACTCGCCGCGCTGGAGCCTGCGCAGGGACTCCGGCGGCTCCCCTTCCAGCAGCTCGACCTGCACCCCGGGATGGTCCTTGGCCAGGCCGCTGAGGGCCTCCGGGACCAGGGTGACGTTGGCGCTGGGGAACCCGCAGACCCGTACGCGCCCGGTGCGCAGCCTCGTGTACGCCTTCAGCTGGGCCTCGGCGGCCGAGAGGCTGCCGAGGATGGACTCCGCGTGCCGGGCCAGGGACTCCCCGGCCTCGGTCAGCTTCATCCTGCGGCCCACGCGGGTGAACAGCGGAGTGCCGACGGCGCGTTCGAGCGCCTTCATCTGCTGGGTGATCGCGGGCTGGGTGTAGCCCAGGACGCGGGCGGCGGCCGAGTACGAGCCTGCGGCGACCACCTCGTGGAATGTCCGTATGTGCCGTGAATCGAACACCAGGGAAGCATAAGCGGATGTTGGGAGGGGCCGTAGCCGGATTCCCGGCCACGGCCCCTCCCATCAAGCCACCGTCGAGCGGCTTCCCGGTGCGCGCCGCTACTTGTCGCCGACGCGCGAGCCGAGCGTGATGTCGACCGTGGTCGGCTTGCCGCCGCGCAGGTAGGTCAGCTTCACGGTGTCGCCCGGCTTGTACGTCCAGATCAGGCTGATCAGGGTCGGGCCGCTGTCGACCTGCTTGCCGCCGAACTCCGTGATGATGTCGCCGGGCTTGAGGCCCGCCTTGCCGGCCGGGCCGTTCGGATCGACCAGCTCGTTGGCCGGGGCACCCTGCTCCGAGATCTTGGCGCCGTCCGACTTGGCCTGGAGGTCCACGGAGACCGAGATCACCGGATAGACCGGCTTGCCCGTGTCGATCAGCGATTTGGCGACGTTCTTGGCCTGGTTGATCGGGATGGCGAAGCCGAGGCCGATCGAGCCGGCCTGGCCGCCGCCGAACCCGCCGTTGCCGGCGGACTGGATCGCCGAGTTGATGCCGATGACCGCGCCGCGGCCGTCGAGCAGCGGACCGCCGGAGTTGCCCGGGTTGATGGAGGCGTCCGTCTGCAGCGCGCTCATGTACGAGTTCTTGCCGCCGGAGCCGTCGCCGGAGGCAACCGGACGGTTCTTGGCGCTGACGATGCCGGTGGTGACCGTGTTGGACAGGCCGAAGGGGGCGCCGATCGCGATGGTCGGGTCGCCGACCGCGACCTTGTCGGAGTCGCCCAGCGCCAGCGGCTTGAGGTTCGCCGGCGGGTTCTTCAGCTTGATGACGGCCACGTCGTAGCCCTGGGCCCGGCCCAGGACCTCGGCGTCGTACTTCTTGCCGTCGGGGAAGGTGGCGGAGAGTTTGCCGCCGTTCGCGGCGGAGGCCACCACGTGGTTGTTGGTGAGGATGTGGCCCTGCTCGTCGTAGACGAACCCGGTGCCGGTGCCGCCCTCGCCGTCCCCCGCCGAGGCCTCGATGGTGACCACGCTGGGCAGCGCGGAGGCCGCGAGGCCCGCGACGGAGCCGGCGTCCCGCTTGAGGTCCTTCGGGGTGTTGGTCGCACTGATCGTGGTCGAACCGGTGCCGGCGTGGTCGCGCTGGGCCGCCCAGTAGCCGATGCCGCCGCCCACGCCGCCCGCGAGCAGGGCCGCCACCAGGACCGCCGCGATCAGCCCGCCCCGGCCCTTCGGCTTGGGGTGCGGAGCGCCGTCGGCGGTGAGCGGGACGCCCCAGGTGCCGCCGCCCTGGCCGCCGGCCGCTCCGCCCGCACCGTAGGCGGGGACCGCCGGCGGGGGCGGGGGCCAGGCCTCGGCACCGTACGCCGCCGTCGCGGGGCCGGCCGGCTGGGCGGCCGGGGGCTGCTCGTGGCCGTACGCCGGGGGTGCGGGCGGGGCCGGCGGGGTGGGGGGCAGCTGCTGGGTGTGCTCGGCGCCCTGGGCCGGAGCCGGGGCGTCCTGCGGCGCCGGGGCCGGAGCCGGGGCGTCCTGCGGCGCCGGCGGCGCCGCCGGTTCGGGGGTGGAGGCGGCCACCGGCACGGGGGGTGCGGACGGGGCCGCGGGGGGCGTCGGGGCCGCGGTGCCCTCGTTCTCGGTGCTCACAGCTCTCTCTCCTCGTCACACACGGCTTGCACGGCCAATACGGCTGCTGGAAATATCAGGCGATATCGACCCGACACCCTCCGGGCATCGGTCCGACTGAACGTTCGATGCACCATAGAAGTTCCAGGGTGAAGCCTTTCCCATGACCCGTCAGAGCACTGTAAGCCGGACCTGTGCGTCTACCGCTCTCCTTTATATCCGACATATCGGACACACCTCCAGGAGTCACCCCGACGCGCGGGGGTCCCTCGGTGGCACCATGACCGGGTGACCCACGCAACGCCGCGCCCCATCCAGGTCGTCGCCCACCGCGGCGCCTCGGAGGATGCTCCCGAGCACACCCTGGCCGCCTACCGGAAGGCCATCGAGGACGGCGCCGACGCCCTCGAGTGCGACATCCGGCTGACCGCCGACGGCCACCTGGTGCTGGTCCACGACCGCCGCGTGAACCGCACCTCGAACGGCCGGGGCGCCGTCTCGGCACTGGAGCTGGCCGAGCTGGCCGCCCTGGACTTCGGCTCCTGGAAGGACCGCGAGGAGTCGCCCGACTGGGTCGGCGACCCCGAGCGCACCTCCGTGCTCACCCTGGAGCGGCTGCTGGAGCTGGTGGCCGACGCCGGCCGGCCCGTGCAGCTGGCGATCGAGACGAAACACCCCACCCGCTGGGCCGGACAGGTGGAGGAGCGCCTCCTCTTCCTCCTCAAGCGCTTCGGACTGGACGCCCCGCCCGCCGCCGGCCCCCACCCCGTCCGGGTCATGAGCTTCTCCGCCCGCTCCCTGCACCGGGTGCGGGCGGCCGCCCCGACGGTCCCGACCGTGTACCTGATGCAGTTCGTCTCGCCCCGGATGCGCGACGGCCGACTGCCCGCGGGCGTGCGGATCGCGGGACCGGCGATGCGGATCGTCCGCGGCCACCCCGGCTTCATCCGCAAGCTCCAGGCAGCGGGGCACTCCGTCCACGTGTGGACCGTGGACGATCCGGACGATGTTCAGCTTTGCGCTGATCTGGGTGTGGAAGCGATCATCACGAACCGGCCGCGCCAGGTTCTGTCACAGCTCGGACGCTGACGTCCCGATTTGCGCACCCGTCGCAGGAACCCCACCCGTGACAGGGCGTGCCCCGGCGCATCCACTCCGCATTCGTTGGTCATGAATGCGTCAGAGGTGTGTGTGCCGGCGGTTTCCGGTCCAGGCCAGTGGGGCATCCAGACCATGGCGTGGGGCTAAGGAGGTTCCGGGGGTGGCGTTGGTGATGGCACAGGAAGTGCCCACGTCGTCGTGCATGGACATTCGCCATGGTCCTGCGGGCGTGGGCGAGGCGCGACACCGCATGCGCGAACAGCTGCGCATCAGCGGAGTGTCCGAATCGGTCGTCGACGATGCCGTACTGATCCTTTCCGAACTCCTCAGCAACGCCTGCCGGCACGGCCGGCCGCTGGGCGCCCGGGACGTCGGTGACGGCGAGGTGCGCGCCGCGTGGTGCGTCGACAAGGCGGGGCGGCTGACCGTCGAGGTGACGGACGGCGGCGGTCCGACCCGCCCGGTCCCGGCCACCCCCTCGGTCACCGCGCACGGGGGCCGGGGGCTGAACATCATCAGCGCGCTGGCCCAGGACTGGGGCGTCCGGGACGGAGCGGCCGGCGAGGTCACCGTATGGGTGATCGTCGCCCGGGGGCACCGGCACGACGACTTCGCTACGCGCGTCGCTCCCCCCGCGATCGACTTCGCCGCCGCCTTCGACGATCTCGACGCCTGACGGTCCCGACGCCCGACGCCCACGCCGCCCGACGGTCCCGGCATACGACGGTCCCCACGCCCGACGTCCGATGTCTCGACGTACGACGGCCCGGCCCGCACGACCGACCGACCGACCGGCGTCAATGGTCCGTGCCGTCCGCCGGCGTCGCCCGCCTGCCCCCTCGGCCGCCGGCGCCGTCGACCGGCACCACCCGCCCTCCGCACACGCGGCCCCGGGAGCGCACGCCGACCGTGCTCCCGGCCGCACCCCGCCGGTTCCGGCGGTACGAACGGCTAGGCTCGCGCCCAGAGACACCGCCGTACCGCCGCAACCGGGAGACACCCACGATGGCCAAGAAGCGCCCCGCCGCGAAGACCGCGAAGCCTCAGCTCGACAACGGGGAGATCCCGGTGGTGGGCGCGCGCGAGCCCTGCCCCTGCGGTTCCGGGCGCCGTTACAAGGCCTGTCACGGAGCGGCCGCGGCGCACGCCGTCACCGAGCACGTGCGGCGCCCCTTCGAGGGACTGCCGGGCGAGTGCGACTGGGTGGCGCTGCGCGAGCTCGTCCCCGCGGCCACCGTGCCGCTGAACCTCAAGGGCGGCCTGCCCGAGGGCGTCCCGTCCGTCACGCTGGTGACCGTGCTCCCCATGGCCTGGCCGGCCCTGCGGCGCGAGGACGGCTCCGTCCTGCTCGGCCTCCAGAACGAGTCCACCTCCGGGGACCTCGCCCGCGACATGGCCGACACCCTGGAGCGCGCGCTCGCCACCGAGCCCGGCAACCCGGTCGCCGCCCGCCGCGTGCCGGCCGAGGGACCCCGACTTCAGGATCTCCTGGACCTGGACGGCGTTTTCGAGCCGGTTGTGCACGCCGGCTTCGAATTCTGGATTCCGGACGCGGAAAGCGCCCAGAACGCCTCCCCGGAGATCGCGGCCTCGCTGGAGCGCGCCAACGCCGCCGCCATCCCGACCGTCAAGCTGACGGGCGTAGACGCCGCCTACTGGTGCGAGACCCCGGACAAGAACCACCTCCGCTGGGTCATGCCGCACGCGGAGGAGAAGCTGCTCGACGCCCTCGCGCGGCTGCACGCGGCGGGCACCTCCTCCCTCGGCGAGGGCACCAAGCTCGTCGGCTCCTTCCGCGCCCACGGCCTGATGGTCCCCGTCTGGGACCTGCCCACCGGGGTCACCGCCGAGGACGTGGAGAAGCCCGCCGCCGAGTTCGCGGAGCGCCTGGCCACCGCCCTGGCCGCCGACGCCCCGCTGACCGCCGAGGAGCGGCGGGCGCGCGGCGGACTCACCAACCGCCAGGTGACGCTGAGCTGACGCCCGCCCGGCGCGGGAGTGGACCGCGTACGGCGCACGAGCCGTGCGCGGTCCGGTGACCGGTGTCACAACTCCCGCTAATCGCCTGCAAATCGATGTCTGAATATCAGAGATCGAATTTGCGAACAGGCGATCTCTTGTTACCGTTCTTGTAGCCCGGTCGCTGGTGCATCCCCCGTCGCCAGCGACCGGGCCTCTGTCTTTCGGCGGTGCTCAACCGCCCGACGGCGCCGGTGAGTTGCTCCCGGACCGCAGCAGCAGCCGCCCTTCATCGTCCGGAACTGCAAACTCCGCCACGGCCGAGTAGGCGCCCGGCGCCCCCGCCGACTCCTCCCGGGGCGTCTCGCACAGGCCCGGTTCGTCACCCGCCGCCACCGCGCAGTGGATCTGCACCGTCCGCCCCGCCGGCCCCATCACCGTCAGCACGGCGTCCAGCGGGCGGCCGCCGGTGTTGCGGTAGTAGCTCCGGCCCCAGGTCCGTCCCTCGCTCACGAGCACGCATGTCTGCGCCTCCAGGCCCTGCGGGGCGGAGAGTTCGGGACCGCAGCGCGCATCGGTGCGGGGCTGCTCCGGCGGGCCGGGCCGTGCGGGGTCGCCGGCGGGGCGCACCGCGTCCGGTGCGCCGGAGGAGGGGGAAAGGCCGAGCGAGGCGAGCAACCCCCCGCCTTTCCCGTCGCCTTGACCGGCGAAATCCGGCCCGGCGATCGCTCCGGCCAGGGGAAGCGACAAGATGATCAGCACACCGGCGCCGATACCGATGAGGCGGAGATTCATTCGCCGAAGATAGCGACGCGGGAATGGGGCACGGAGATGCCCGCGCCCAATTCCCTTGGAAACTCGCCGTGGTGACACCCGTACGAGTGATGCGCAGGCCGTGCGCGCTCAGTACGCGAGCCGACTGCCGCCGCCGGGAGCACCGCTGCTCGCCTCGACGAGCGCGTCCACGACCGCCTCCACCTCCGGCAGCCACAGGGCGCCCGAACCGGGGTGGCGCGGCTCGGGCTCCCGCTCCCAGCGGACCTGTCCGCCACCGGACGCCGGGGAGGGCGGCAGCAGCAGGTAGCCGCCCTCGCCGTGGAAGCGCAGCGAGGAGGGCACGTGGTCCTTGGCGTAGAGGAGTTCGCCGAGCCGTTCCAGCGAGTAGGGCGCCACGAGCAGGGACCAGCGGGTGGGCGTGGCGACGACCGGACCGAGCCGCATGCCCTGCGCGTCCAGCCGTACGACGGCGCGCGCGGCCGCCTTGGCCGGCAGGCTCACCGCACACGGGGCGGCCCCGCCGGTGGCCAGCAGCAGCGGGGCGGCGGGCCGTTCCCCCCACCACCAGGCCACCATCCGGGCGTCGGTGGTGGCTGCGAGCAGTCCGGGATCGAAGGGATGGGCTCCGGGCACCACGCAGTCGGGGTCGGGACAGGCGCAGCGCCGACTGTCGCCACCGGCCCGGCCCACGCCGGGCAGTACGGGCCACTGCCGGACGGTGGCACAGGTCAGGGCCGCGTCGAGGAGGGACGGAGCCGCGCCGGCACCGGGCTCCACGGCGGTACGGGAGGCGGCGCGCGGGAACTTCAAGCGATCGCGGAGCCGCTGGAGACGCCTTCCGAGGATCTCGCGCATGAGCGCTCGTTCCTTTCCGTTGAACGTCGAGGGCCACATCACACCACGTGAGCGGTGTTTCACCACACGTACACGTTTCGCGTCACTAGTCCGCCAGAAGCAGGTTCACACGGTTCGTGCAGTTGTCTTACGGGTCCGTCAAACGTCCGGCGGGGGCCCGGAGCGAGCGGTCCGAGCGACCCGCACCGGTGTCGAGACCGGCTGCCGCCGCTTAGGACGACGACCCGGGCCGGGCGGTTCCCGGCGGTGCCGGGGGCGCCAACTGGCCCCGGGCACTAGCGACTACGTACCCGGACCCCTGGAAGCGCCTGTCCAGTCGATCGCAAAAACCGTCCGCTTCCAGCTTTTTCCAGCCAAGTTTTAGCCCTGGCTGGACAGTGAGTTGCCGTCCCACGGACACCAGGATTCCCACCGGGACAATGCTGGACATCGATCCTCGGGTGCGTGTAGATGTGGATCCATTGATGGCGGCGCAGCACGATCTGGGGGTTTGCGATGCTATATGGCGAATCGCACCAGGTGGAAAGGCGGACGCCATGAGCGCCCCGCATCTGCCGAAAGTGGCTGGAATCGATCCAGCAGTCAACGGGTCGGCGCACACTGTCGCGCCCGCGCCCGGCTCCCTGTCCTCCGCCGCGGCCACCTCCGCCCGGACCGCCCCCGCCCAGGCCTCCCCGCCTGCCGCGAGCAGCGTCATCCAGGACCGGCTGGCGGGCATGGTCTCCGACCTCACCACCCTCCACGAGCTGACCGAGCGCCTCGCCCGGACCCGCGACCTCGACTCCTCCCTGCGGGAGTTCCTGCGCGCCGGGGCCGTCCTCGTCGGCGCCCGGCGCGGACTGGTGGTCCTGGAGCCCTCCGACGGACTCGGCCCCACCTCCACCATCGGCCTGGGCCTGGGCCGTGCCGACCTCGGCCACATCGAGACGGTGCCGCGCAGCGCCACCTCGTACGGCCGCATCCTCGACGGGCTCCCCGACGCCCACGGCGGCTCCGAGGTGCTCCCGGAGCCCGGCGCGGCGGCCGCCCCCGGCCCCGCGGGCCACGCACCCGCCGTCGACCCCCGCCACCGCGAGGTGGCCGCCCGCCTCGGCTACGCCGCCAGCTACGCGCTGCCGCTGACCGCCGAAGCCACCGGCCGGCTCGGCGCGGCCGTCTGGCTCTACGACGAGCAGGCCGAACCGAGCGACCGCCAGCGCGACCTGGTCGGCCTCTACGTCCGGCACGCGGCCGAACACCTGGCCCGGATGCTGGAGGTGGACCGCTCCCGCACCCGCCTGGCCACCGTCTCCGAGGAGCTGCTGCCCAGCCGGCTGCCCCGGATCCCCGGGGTCCGGCTCGCCGCCCGGCACCGCAGCGGCCCCCTCGGCGGGGGCGACTGGTACGACGCGCTGCCGCTGCCCGAGGGCGCCATGGGGCTCGCCGTCGGATCGGTCACCGGATCCGGTCCGAGCGCCGTCGCCGCCATGGGCCGGCTGCGGGCCTCGCTGCGCGCGTACGCCGTCATGGAGGGGGAGGACCCCGTCGCGGTCCTGTCCGACCTGGAGCTGCTGCTGCGCCTGACCGAGCCCGCGCGGTCGGCCACCGCCCTCTTCGCGTACTGCGAGCCCGCCGCCCGCAAGATCCTCCTGGCCGGCGCGGGGCACATGCCGCCGCTGCTGATCGGCGAGCGGCGCACCGAGTACGTCGAGACCTCGCTCTCGGCGCCGCTGGGGATGCTGGCCTGCTGGGAAGCGCCCAGCGTGGAGATCGAGCCCGCATCCGGAGAAACGGTGCTGCTGTACACGGACGGGCTGCTGCGCCGTACGGGCGACCCCATGGACCGGGCGTACGCCCGGCTGCACGCGGCGGCCGCCGGGGTTCCGCGCGGCGCCCGGGAGGACCCGGCGGCCCTCTGCGACCACATCCTGCGCACGCTGCTCCCCGAAGACGGGACGGGCCCGGCCGCGTCCGACCCGTACCGGGACGGCGAGGACGTCGTCCTGCTCGCGGCCCGGTTCGACTGAGCGGCCGAGGCCCACCGGCAGGCGCCCGTTTTGACTGGTATGTCACAGGACTGGCCGGGCGCCGCCTCCTCACACATACGATGAACGGGGTTCGCACCCGGACCCGTGCGTGTCGTAGCGGCTGAGGAGATGACGTGGCTGACGAGCTCACCCCGGAGACCCCGGAAGAAGAGCAGCCCCAGAAGAAGCACAAGCAGCGCAAGAACGGGCTGTACCCGGGCGTCAGCGAGGAACTCGCGGAGAGCATGCGCACCGGCTGGGCCGACACCGAGCTGCACGGGCTCGAGCCCATCGCCCAGGCCGGCCACACCGCCGACCGCCGCGCCGCGCTGTCCGCCCGCTTCCCCGGCGAGCGCCTGGTGATCCCCGCGGGCCGGCTGAAGACCCGCTCGAACGACACCGAGTACCCCTTCCGCGCCTCCACCGAGTACGCGTACCTCACCGGCGACCAGACCGAGAACGGCGTCCTGGTCCTGGAGCCCACGGAGACCGGCCACGAGGCCACGGTCTACCTGCTGCCCCGCTCGGACCGCGAGAACGGCGAGTTCTGGCTGTCGGGCCAGGGCGAGCTCTGGGTCGGCCGCCGCCACTCCCTCACCGAGGCCGAGCAGCTCCTGGGCATCCCGGCCAAGGACGTCCGCGAGCTGCCCGAGGCCCTGACCGAGGCCACCGGCCCGGTCCGCGCCGTCCGCGGCCACGACTCCGTCATCGAGTCCGCCCTCACCGACAAGGTGACCAAGGAGCGGGACGAGGAGCTGCGCGTCTACCTCTCCGAGGCCCGCGCCGTGAAGGACGCCTTCGAGATCGGCGAGCTGCAGAAGGCCGTGGACTCCACCGTCCGCGGCTTCGAGGACGTCGTGAAGGTCCTCGACAAGGCGGAGGCCACCTCCGAGCGCTACATCGAGGGCACCTTCTTCCTGCGCGCCCGCGTCGAGGGCAACGACGTCGGCTACGGCACCATCGCCGCCGCCGGCGCCCACGCCTGCACCCTGCACTGGGTGCGCAACGACGGCGCGGTCCGCTCCGGCGACCTGCTGCTGCTCGACGCCGGCGTGGAGACCCACTCCCTCTACACCGCCGACGTCACGCGCACGCTGCCGATCAACGGCACGTACACCGACATCCAGCGCAAGGTCTACGACGCGGTCTACGCGGCGCAGGAAGCCGGCATCGCCGCCGTCAAGCCGGGCGCGAAGTACCGCGACTTCCACGACGCCGCCCAGCACGTGCTGGCCGAGAAGCTCGTGGAGTGGGGCCTGCTGGAGGGCCCGGTCGAGCGCGTCCTGGAGCTCGGGCTGCAGCGCCGCTGGACCCTGCACGGCACCGGCCACATGCTCGGCATGGACGTCCACGACTGCGCCGCCGCGCGCACCGAGGCGTACGTCGACGGCACCCTGGAGCCGGGCATGTGCCTGACCGTCGAGCCCGGCCTGTACTTCCAGGCCGACGACCTGACCGTGCCCGAGGAGTACCGGGGCATCGGCGTCCGGATCGAGGACGACATCCTCGTCACCGAGGACGGCAACCGGAACCTGTCGGCCGGGCTGCCGCGCACCTCGGTCGAGGTCGAGGCCTGGATGGCGCGCCTCAAGGGCTGACGCCGCCGCCGTACCGTCGGGGCGGGGACCGGATCCGGTCCCCGCCCCGACGGCGTTCCTAGGACACCCTCAGCAGCGCGTCGTCACGCCACTTCAGCATCCGCTCGAAGCTCACCACCGCGCCCCGGCCCGGGCGGTTGCGCAGGCGGACGTGGTCGGCGAGCTCCGCGATCAGGTGCAGGCCCCGGCCGTGCTCGGCCAGGGAGGGTCTGCGGCGGGCCACCGTCGAGGGCGGGAACCCCGGCCCCGAGTCGGCGACCTCGATGCGGCAGCGGTCCCCGTCGAGGTAGGCGGTGACGTGGTACGCCTCGGTGCCGTCCAGGACGTCGTCGGCGGGGACGCCGACCGGGCCCCCGGCCGGACCGCCGCGGCCGCCGTGCTCCACCGCGTTGGCACACGCCTCGCTCAGCGCGACCGACAGCTCGTAGGAGATGTCCGGGTCCACCCCCGCGGTCTCCATCGTCCCCAGCAGCAGTCGCCGGGCCAGCGGCACGCTCGCGGCTTCGCGCCGCAAGTGGAGAGACCACCAGATGCTCATACGGGTACCTATTGCCGCCTCCGGTGGCGCGTAAGCCCCCGGCGGCCGGCACAGCCCTCATTCGGCCGACGCGGCATGTGCGTCCGGCGTGTATCAGGCGCGTAGGCGCACGGGCCGGCCGCGCCGGGACGGTACGGCCGGAGCCCTGGTCAGCGGCCCGTCAGCCGGCGGCAGGCGCCCGGCCGGGGCGCCGTCAGGGTCCGGTCCGGGCGCTGACCGCGCGCTGACCGCGCACCGACGGGATACCCGTCGCACACCGGAACCATAGGGTCCCTCCAGCACCTGCCGTAGGCAGCGCCCGGGCCCAGTGCGATGATGGCCCGGCCATGTCTGCCACCCACACGACGCGCGCCGGAGCGGGGCTCCGGACCACACGGGCCGCGGTGTTCACCGCGGTCTGCGTCGTGCTGTCCGCGGCCGGCCACGCCGTGGCCTCCTGCGCGACCGTGCCGTGGTGGGCACTGGCCCTGGCCTTCGCAGCCGTCTTCGCGATCGCGGCACCCCTCGCGGGACGCCGCCGTTCGCGGCCCGGCATCGCCGCCGGACTGGCCGTGGGCCAGCTCGGGCTGCACACGCTGTTCGGCCTCGGCCAGCACGGCGCCGCCCTCGCACAGGCCCCGGCCGCGGGCTCCGACACCTCGCTGGCGGCGCTCGCCGCCCAGCTGGTCTGCGGGGGCAACTCCGTACCGCTGAGCCCGGCCGACGCCCGCCGGATCCTGGAGGCCGCCGGGCTGGACCCGGCCGCCCTGGCCGCGCAGGCGTCCGCGTCGGGGCACATGGGCCACATGCACCTGGCCGAAGCCCCCACCGGAGCCCCGGGGATCGGGCTCTTCAGCCCGGCCATGCTGCTCGGCCACCTGCTGGCCGCGCTCGCGGCCGGCTGGCTGCTGGGCCGGGGCGACGCCGCGCTGTTCCGGCTCGTCGAACTGTCCCGGCTCTCGGGCGAAGCCGACCCGATACGTCCGCTGCGCGCCGCGCTGGCCTTCGTACGGGTTCTCGCGGCCGGGCTCCTCGGCGCTCCCGCGCGCGGCCCCCGGGCCCGCCGGACCGCCTCCGCGCCCGCCGTGACGACCGGCCGGGACGCACTCCTGCACACCGTGATCCGGCGTGGGCCGCCGGCTGCGCTCGTCCTCGCAGCCTGACGCGGCACCTCCACTCCTCGGGACACCCGGCGGGAGCACCGGTGCCGTGACCTCCGCGCGCGCCCGTACGTGCGGACCCACCGTTCACCCCTGCTCTGTGGAGTGTTTCTGCCATGAAGACCTCTCGCGTCTCCTTCGCCGCCGCCCTCGCCGCCGGCGCCGTCCTCGCCCTGTCCGGTACCGCCTTCGCGCACGTGAGCGTGCAGCCCGGCGAGGCCCCCAAGGGCGGCTACGCGACGATCAACTTCAAGGTCCCGAACGAGCGCGACAACGCCTCGACCACCCAGATCGAGGTCAACTTCCCGGTCGACCAGCCGCTGACCTCCGTCATGCCGCAGGACATCCCGGGCTGGACCTCCTCCGTCGAGAAGACCAAGCTCGACAAGCCGCTGAACGTGCACGGCAAGCAGGTGAACGAGGTCGTCACCAAGGTCACCTGGACCGGCGGCAAGATCGAGCCCGGCAAGTTCCAGCAGTTCCCGGTGTCCGTCGGCAAGCTCCCCGACACCGCCGACAAGATGGTCTTCAAGGCCATCCAGACCTACGACAACAACGAGGTCGTCCGCTGGATCGAGGAGTCCAAGGAAGGCGCCCCCGAGCCGCAGACCCCCGCCCCGGTGCTGAAGCTGACCGCCGCCAAGCCCGCGGACGGCCACGACGACGCCAAGCCGGCCGACGCCAAGGGCGCCGGCAAGGACGAGGCGGAGCACGACGAGGCCGCCCCCAAGAGCGGCTCCGACACCACCGCACGCGCCCTCGGCATCGCCGGCATCGTCATCGGCCTCGGCGGGGTGGCCTTCGGCATCGCCTCGCGCCGCCGCTCCGCCTGATCCAGCGGGCCCGCGGGCCTGTCGTCACGGGCCCGTCGGGCCCGTCCGCAGGCCGTTCCCGGCCCGTCAAGAACATCCGTAGCACCCCCGATCCCAGGGACATCTCCATATGCGCACCACACGTGTGACGGTCGCCGCCCTCGCGGCGGCGGCCGCACTCACCCTCACCGCCTGCGGCGGCGGACCGGCCAAGAACAACGGCTCGGTCACGCAGATCACCGGCGAGAAGAAGGCCGGAGCCGCGACCGTCCTCGACCGCCCCTTCGACAAGCCGGACCTCGTCCTCACGGACACCACCGGCAAGCCGTGGAACCTGCGCGAGCAGACCAAGGGCCGGCCGACGCTCATCTACTTCGGCTACACCAACTGCCCCGACGTGTGCCCGCTGACGATGAGCAACATCGCCGTCGCCAAGAAGGCGCTCCCCCAGGCGGACCGGGACAAGCTCCAGGTCGTCTTCGTCACCACGGACCCCGAACGGGACACCCCGGAGTCCCTCGGCGCCTGGCTCAGGGCCCAGGACCCGGCGTTCACCGGGCTCACCGGCGACTTCAGCACCATCCAGGCCGCCGCCCGCTCCCTCGGCATCGGTATCGAGGCCCCGAAGAAGGAGGCCGACGGCAGCGTCGTCTCCATGCACGGGGCCCAGGTCATCGCGTTCTCGCCCAAGACCGACGAGGGCTACGTCCTCTACGGCGAGGGCACGACCGTCGACGACTACACCAAGGACCTGCCGAAGATCATCAAGGGAGAGAACCCGTGAACGCCCGCACCACCCGCACCCTCGCCGTCGCCCTCTCCCTGACGGCCGCGCTCGCCATATCCGGCTGCTCCTCCTCGTCCTCCACGGATTCCTCCTCGGGCTCCGGCTCCTCGTCGAACGCGAGCGCCGGCACGCAGGCCGGGGAGTCGGCCAAGCCGAAGATGACCGTCAGCGGGGGCTACATGCCCGAACCGGTCAACGACAAGATGGCCGGCGCTTTCATGGTCATCAAGAACGACTCGAAGACCGCCGACAAGCTGGTCGGAGTCACCAGCCCGCTCTCGGACGATCTCCAGGTCCACGAGACCAAGGACCAGAAGATGCAGCAGGTCCAGTCCATGGACGTGCCCGCCGACGGAGAGCTGAAGCTGGAGCGCGGCGGCAACCACATCATGTTCATGGGCCTCAAGAACAAGCCGAACGTCGGCGACAAGGTCACCGTCGAGCTGCGTTTCGAGAAGGCCGATCCGGTCAAGGTCGAGCTGGACGTCAAGGAACGGACGTACAACGCCCAGAACTCCACCGCCCACTGACGGACCGAGGAACTGACACGCCATGACGGCCACCGCCTCCGCTCCCCCTCCCTTCCGCGTCCGCGCCACGGCTTCGCTGCCGCGGCTGGCGCTGGTTCTCGCAGCCCTGCTGGCAACCCTGTTCACCGCGGCCGCCCCGGCCACGGCGCACGCCGCACTCACCGCGAGCGACCCCAAGGACGGGGCGGTGGTCGCCACGGCGCCCGCCCAGGTGACCCTCTCCTTCTCGGAGGAGGTCGCCATGGGTGACGACTCGATCCGCGTCATGGACCCGCAGGGCAAGCGCGTCGACACCGGCGAGCTGCGGAACATGTGCAGCGGATCGGTCATCCGCTACGGCACCGCCCTGCACTCGGGGCTGCCCGACGGCACCTACACCGTCGCCTGGCAGGCCGTGTCGGCCGACAGCCACCCGGTCTCCGGCGCCTTCACCTTCTCCGTCGGCGCCCCCTCGGCCACCTCCGTGTCCCTGTCCGCCCAGAAGGTGGGCGGCGGCCCCGTCGGCATTGCGTACGGCATCGCCCGCTACGCCGCCTACGCCGGGTTCACCGTCCTCGTCGGCGCATCCGCCTTCATCCTGCTGTGCTGGCGCCGGGGGTCCGCCGAGCGCCCGCTGCAGAAGCTGGTGGTGCGCGGCTGGGTCACCCTCACCGCCGCCACCCTGGCGATGCTGGTGCTCCGCACCCCGTACACCGGGTCGGGCACGTTCGCGGACGCCTTCGACCTCGACGGCCTCAAGGCCGTTCTGGAGACCAAGACCGGCGCCTCCTTCGTGTCCCGGCTGCTGCTGCTCGGCGCGGCCGCGCTGTTCATCGCCGTCCTCTTCGGTGCCTACGCGCGCCGCCAGAAGAACGCCGGCGCGCAGACCCCCGAGGAGGCCAAGGACACCGGAGACCTGGCGTTCGGGCTCGGTATCGGCGGCACGGTCGTGGCTGCGGGCATCGCCGCCACCTGGGCACTCGCCGAGCACGCCTCCACCGGTATCCAGACCGGCATCGCGATGCCGGCCGACATCCTGCACCTGCTGGCCGTGGCCACCTGGCTCGGCGGTCTCGCCGCCCTGCTCGTCGCCCTCCGCACGGCGGCGGACATCGAGCGGTCCGCCGTCCAGCGCTTCTCCCGGGTCGCCTTCACCAGCGTCCTGGTCCTCACCGCCACCGGCGTCTACCAGTCCTGGCGGCAGCTCGGCAGCTGGTCGGCGCTGACCGGCACCAGCTACGGACGGCTGCTGCTGATCAAGGTCGCCCTGGTGGCCGTCCTGGTCGCCGTCGCCTCCTTCTCCCGCAAGTGGACCGCGAAGCTCGCCGACACCGTGGTGGAGGAGCGGGCCGCCGAGCCGGCCGTGGTGGGGGCGGGGAACGATGTTTCACGTGAAACGTCGACCGGGAGCACCCCGGCCGAGCGGGCCGAGGGCACCGGGCCGGCCGAGCCCGCCAAGGCCGCCGAGCCCACTGAGCCCGTCGACCCGAAGCGTGCCGCACAGCTCGCACGGCAGGCGGCGGCCCGCGAGAAGGCCCTGGAGAACCAGGTGCGCGACGCCGACCCCGGCCGCTCGGGCCTGCGCCGCTCCGTGCTCGCCGAGGCCGCGGTGGCCGTGGTCCTGCTGGCCGTCACCACCGTCCTGACCGGCACCGAGCCGGGCCGCGCATTGGAGCAGGAAGCCGGACGGGGCTCCGCCGCCACCGCCGTGCCCGACCGCGCGATCAAGATCACCCTGCCGTACGACACCGGCGGCCAGAACGGCAAGGGCAGCGTCCGGGTCGAGCTCGACCCGGGCCGGGTCGGCGCCAACACCCTCCACCTGTGGGCCGACGGCGCCGACGGGAAGCCGGCCGACCTGCCCGAGATCAAGATCTCCTTCACCCTCCCGGCCCAGGAGATCGGCCCGCTGCCGGTGACCCCGGACCGCGCCGCTCCCGGACACTGGACGGCGTCCGGGGTCCAGCTGCCGCTCGCGGGCGAATGGCGCATCGACGTGACCGTCCGCACCTCCGACATCGACCAGACGACCGTCCAGAAGAACGTGAAGATCGGCTGAACAGCGTGACCGACAGCACCACCGCGAGCAACCCCGACATCGAGATCTCCCGGCGCCGACTGCTGGGCACGGTCGGCGCCGCAGGCGCCGTCGGGCTCGCGCTCGGCGCCACCGGGGGCGCCCTCGTGCACTCGGCGGCCACCGACGCCCCGGCCGCCGCCCCCGGCGCGGCCGGGTCCCTGGCCTCCCTCGGCGCCACCGCGGTCGCCTTCGAAGGGGACCGCCAGGCGGGCATCACCACCCCGCTCCAGGCCAAGGGCCACGTCCTCGCCTTCGACCTGGCGCCGGGCGCCGGGCGCACGGAGGCGGCCGCGCTGATGCGCCGCTGGTCCGGGACGGCCCGGCGGCTGATGGCGGGGGAGACCGCCCCGACGGGGGACAGCGGCATCGCCCTCGACGCGGGCCCGTCCTCCCTCACCGTCACCTTCGGGTTCGGCCACTCCTTCTTCGACCGCACGGGCCTCGCCGCCCGCCGCCCGACCGCCCTCGACCCGCTGCCCGACTTCTCCTCGGACCGGCTCGACGCCCAGCGCAGCAACGGCGACCTGTGGGTGCAGATCGGCTCGAACGACGGCCTCGTCGCCTTCCACGCCCTGCGCGCCCTCCAGAAGGACGCCGGCGAGGCCGCCCGGGTGCGCTGGCAGATGAACGGCTTCAACCGCTCCCCCGGGGCCACCGCCTCCCCGATGACCGCCCGGAACCTCATGGGCCAGGTCGACGGCACCGGAAACCCGAAGCCCGCGGACCCCGACTTCGAGAAGCGGATCTTCGTGCCCGCCGCCGGGCCCGGCCCCGCCGAGCACGCCTGGATGGGCGGGGGCTCGTACGCGGTCGTCCGCCGGATCCGGATGCTGCTGGACGACTGGGACAAGCAGTCCCAGGCCCAGCAGGAGCAGGTCATCGGCCGCACCAAGGCCAACGGCGCGCCACTGACCGGCGGCGGCGAGACCACCCCGCTGGCCCTGGACAAGCTCGGCCCCGACGGCAAGCCGGTCATCCCGTCCAACGCGCACGCGCGGATCTCCGCCCCGGCGCAGAACGGCGGCGCCGCCATGCTGCGGCGGCCGTTCTCCTTCCACGACGGGATCGCCCCCGACGGCACCCCGGACGCCGGCCTGCTGTTCATCTGCTGGCAGGCCGATCCGCTGCGCGGCTTCGTCCCGGTCCAGCGCAAGCTCGACCGGGGCGACGCACTGTCGGAGTTCATCCGGCACGAGTCGAGCGGGCTGTACGCCGTACCGCCCGGCCCGCGGGCCGGGGAGTACGTCGGGCAGCGGCTGCTCGAAGGGTGAACAGCACCACGGCGGCGGCCCGCCCGGCATTAGGCTGACCGCATGTCGGCCACGCGCTTCACCTATCTCGGTCCCGAGGGCACGTTCACCGAAGCGGCCCTCCGCACCCTGCCGGAAGCCGCCACCCGGGAGCTCGTCCCGATGGTGTCGGTCCCGGCCGCCCTGGACGCCGTGCGGGCCGGCGAGGCCGCGGCCGCGCTGGTGCCGATCGAGAACTCCGTGGAGGGCGGGGTCACCGCCACCCTCGACGAGCTGGCCTCGGGCGAGCCGCTGATGATCTACCGCGAGGTGCTGCTGCCCATCGCGTTCGCGCTGCTGGTGCGGCCCGGGACCAAGCTGTCGGACATCAAGACCGTCACCGGGCACCCGGTCGCCCAGCCGCAGGTGCGCAACTGGCTGCGGACGCACCTGCCCGACGCCGTGTGGGAGTCGGCCGCCTCCAACGCCGACGGGGCGCGGCTGGTCCAGGAGGGCCGGTTCGACGCGGCCTTCGCGGGTGAGTTCGCGGCGGCCACGTACGGGCTGGAGGCGCTGGTCACCGAGATCCACGACGCGCAGAACGCGGAGACCCGGTTCGTACTCGTCGGGCGGCCCGCCCGGCCGGCCGCCCCCACGGGCGCCGACAAGACCTCCGTCGTGCTGTGGCTCGGCGACGACCACCCCGGCGCCCTGCTGGAGCTCCTCCAGGAGTTCGCCGTCCGCGGGGTGAACCTGATGCTGATCCAGTCCCGGCCGACGGGTGAGGGGATCGGCAACTACTGCTTCGCCGTGGACGCCGAGGGGCACATCTCCGACCGCCGGGTGAGCGAGGCCCTGATGGGGCTGCGGCGGACCTGTCCCCAGGTCCGGTTCCTGGGCTCCTACCCGCGCGCGGGGGTCGCTCTGAGTGAGGTGCGCGCCACGCGGCCGGGGACCTCGGACGGCGATTTCACGGAGGCCTCCGACTGGCTGGCCCGCTGCCTCGACGGCCGGGCGTAGAGAGTCCCCCGTTCCGTCCACTTGTCCACAGAGTTATCCACAGGGCGAGAAGGGAACCTGGGGACAAGTCGACAGGGCGGCACGACAAGGTCGACAAATCGGTCGGGCGACTCAGGTTTCGCGCTGGGAAGCGACAGGTGAACGACGTCACCCCTGTATCGCCGATCAACTCTTTGGAGCGAGTCATTCCCACCCGAATGAGTGTGTGAGGGTGGTTTGGACCCCAGACCGCCCGGCCCCCTCATGGATCCCTATTGATCTAATTCCGTGTCCACAGATGCGGCGCACAGCCTGTGGATAAAGGGGGCGGGGAGGGAATTCCTGTGGACAAGGCGAAGCCCACGACGCTGCGCAGACCCGGCCCGCCGCTCCCCACGGTGCCCCTTTTCAGCGAATCAGGCCGGTTTTATCGGCACCCCCGAGGGGCGTCATCCGGCCATCGGGGCAAGGGATTTGCTTTCGGCCCAATCGGGACATAATGACACGCAGCGTGATATCGGTGTGATCCTCGGAAGCCCAGACCGGTAGCCTGGAGGGGTGATTGACCTTCGGCTGCTCCGTGAAGACCCTGACCGTGTGCGCGCCTCGCAGCGAGCCCGCGGAGAGGACGTCGACCTCGTCGACGCACTGCTCTCCGCCGACGAGCGCCGCAGGTCTTCCGGCATGCGCTTCGACGAACTGCGCAATGAGCAGAAGTCCCTCGGCAAGCTCATCCCCAAGGCCACTCCCGAGGAGCGGGCCGAGCTGCTGGCCAGGGCCGAGCGGCTCAAGGCCGACGTCAAGGCGGCGGAGGCCGAGCAGAACGAGGCGGACGAGGCTGCCAAGCAGCTCCTGCTCAAGCTCGGCAACATCGTCCACGAGGACGTCCCCGTCGGCGGCGAGGAGGACTTCGCCGTCCTCGAGACGCACGGCACGATCCGCGACTTCGCCGCCGAGGGCTTCGAGCCCAAGGACCACCTGGAGCTCGGCGAGGCGCTGGGCGCCATCGACGTCGAGCGCGGCGCCAAGGTGTCCGGCTCGCGCTTCTACTACCTGACGGGCGTCGGCGCCCTGCTGGAGCTCGCCCTCGTCAACGCGGCGATCGCCCAGGCCACCGAGGCCGGTTTCATCCCGATGCTCACCCCGGCCCTGGTCCGCCCGCGCGCCATGGAGGGCACCGGCTTCCTCGGCCAGGCCGCGGAGAACGTGTACCACCTGGAGAAGGACGACTACTACCTGGTCGGCACCTCCGAGGTCCCGCTCGCCGCGTACCACATGGACGAGATCATCGAGGCCGACAAGCTGCCCCTGCGGTACGCCGGCTTCTCGCCGTGCTTCCGCCGCGAGGCCGGTACGTACGGCAAGGACACCCGCGGCATCTTCCGCGTCCACCAGTTCGACAAGGTCGAGATGTTCTCGTACGTCGCGCCGGAGGACGCCGAGGCCGAGCACAAGCGTCTCCTGGAGTGGGAGAAGCAGTGGCTGACCAGCCTGGAGCTGCCGTTCCAGGTCATCGACGTCGCCACGGGCGACCTGGGCGCCTCGGCCTCCCGCAAGTTCGACTGCGAGGCCTGGATCCCGACCCAGGGCAAGTACCGCGAGCTGACCTCCGCCTCGAACTGTGACGGCTTCCAGGCCCGCCGCCTGCAGATCCGCTACCGCGAGGACAAGAAGACCGCTCCGCTGTCCACGCTGAACGGCACCCTCTGCGCCGTCCCGCGCACCATCGTGGCCATCCTGGAGAACCACCAGCAGGCCGACGGCTCCGTGCGGGTCCCCCCGGTGCTCCGCCCGTACCTGGGCGGCCGTGAGGTCCTGGAGCCGATCGCCAAGTGAGCCCGGCCCCGTTCCCGTACAAGCTCGTCGCGACGGACCTCGACGGCACGCTCCTGCGTGACGACGACACCGTCTCGGAGCGCACCCGTGAGGCGCTCGCCGCGGCCACCGCGGCGGGCGCGGCGCACATCATCGTCACCGGCCGGGCCGTGCCCTGGACCCGGAGCGTGCTGGACGACCTCGGCTACAAGGGGATCGCCGTCTGCGGTCAGGGCGCCCAGGTCTACGACGCGGGGGCGCACCGGCTGCTGACCTCGGTGACGCTCGACCGGCAGCTGGCCGGTCTGGCGCTGTCGAAGATAGAGGCCGAGGTGGGCCCGCTGGCGCTGGCCGCCAGCCGGGACGGGGTGGACGGCGAGGTCCTGTTCGGCCCCGGCTACCAGGTGCAGGAGGGCCTCCCGGCGCTCTACCTGGAGGACACCACGGCCGTCTGGAGCGCGCCCCTCAACAAGCTGTACATCCAGCACCCGGGGATGGGCGACGACGAGCTGGTGAAGGTGGCCCGGGAGACCGTCGGCAGCCTGGTCGACATCGTGTTGGCCGGGCCGGGGATAGTGGAGATCCTGCCGCTGGGGCTGAGCAAGGCCACGGGGCTCTCGCTCGCCGCCCGGCGGCTGAAGGTGAAGGCCGCCGAGACGATCGCCTTCGGCGACATGCCCAACGACATCCCCATGTTCGGCTGGGCCGCGCACGGTGTCGCGATGGCCAACGCCCACGCCGACCTGAAGGCCGTGGCCGACGAGGTGACCACGTCGAACCGGGAGGACGGCATCGCGGTGGTCCTGGAGCGCCTGCTGGGCGCCGCCTGAGCGTTCCGCCGCGCAGAGGGTCCGGAACAGCCCGCGCCGTGAGGCGCGCTCGAAGTGGCTGTCCCGGACCTTTTGTTGCTCCCCGCAGTTCCCACTGTGCCGGGGCCGCACCCCCCTTACCAGCGAATTTCCGCGCACTCGTCCGGTCGGGACGACCGGCTCATGTTTCACGTGAAACACGGTCCCCCTGGGGCTCCGGGTGGAGGGTCAGCGGCCAGGCCAGCAGTCCGACGGCCAGGGAGATGGCGTGGCCGAGGTCGGTGAAGGTGCCGCCGGTGACGAGCGGAATCCCGAAGAAGGCCACGACCCCGGCCAGGTACAGCCATCTCCAGGGGTCCGGGAGCCGGTAGGTCAGGACGCCGGCGGAGGCCGCGAGCCCGTAGCTGACGCCGATGTCCACGACATGGGTCATGCTGTGCGGCGCACGGTTGTCCTGGATGGCCATCAGGAGGACCTTCTGGCTGGCGAGGGTGGCGACGACATGGGCGGTCGCGACGATCACCAGCCAGCGCAAGGTGCCGAGCCAGCGTTCCACGGTGGCGTGGAAGACCTCGAACAGCAGGGCGTAGAGGGGGAGCGAGGCCGGGTTCTCGATCCAGAAGGCGCTGCTGAGGAGGGCCCGGAAGGGGTACTTGACCAGCTGGTGGATGTTGCTGCTGTTGCGGTGGAGCAGCACGTGATCGAGCCGGTCCGGGGCGATCGCCACGACGACGCTGGTCAGGGCCACGATCAGCAGCCATATGTGCGTGCCGGGCGAGGAACGTATCCAGGCCCGCAGGGGCCTGGACGGCTCGGGTCCGGTGTGCTCGATCATGCCCCGATGATGCCCCGTACGGCCGTGCCCCGCCTGGCTGGTGGGCCGGGCGGGGCACGGTTCGGACCTCCGGCGGCGGCTACTCCTCGCCGGCCAGGGTGAGGCGGCGGAGCTTCTGGCCCGCGTACGCGGTGGCGCCGACGGTGACCGCGACGAGCAGGAGCACGGCGGTGGGCAGGCCGACGCTGGAGTCGACGTACCCCTGTCCGGCGATCTTCTCGGCCAGGGCCAGGGCCCACTGCTGGACGCTGAGGGTCTTGGCACCGGAGACGAGGCTGCCGAAGAGGGACTCCCAGATCAGGGCGTAGACCAGGCCGAAGACGACCGCGTGCCGGCTGACGGTGCCCAGCAGCAGGAAGAGGGCGCTGTAGGCGATCGAGGCGACGAGCGCCGCGACGGTGTAGGCCACGGCGATCTGCTGGCCGTTGCCGTTGAGGATGAAGCCCGCGATCAGTGTCGGGACGGCGGAGAAGGCCATCGTGACGGCGATCGCGACGATCAGCTTGGTCATGATGATCGTCGGGCGCTTCACCGGCTTGGAGAGCAGGTAGACGATCGAGCCGTCGTCGA
Source organism: Streptomyces sp. NPDC093801 (assembly GCF_040701585.1). Taxonomy (NCBI): domain Bacteria; kingdom Bacillati; phylum Actinomycetota; class Actinomycetes; order Kitasatosporales; family Streptomycetaceae; genus Streptomyces; species Streptomyces sp. NPDC093801. The sequence continues at coordinate 140,238 of NZ_JBFBDP010000022.1, forward strand.
TCTCCGGGCCGATGGCCCCGGTGCCGGCGATGACGCCGATCAGCGGGACCATCGTGGCGAGCGCGAAGCCGCCGAGCAGTTCCGCGGCGACCTTGTCGTCCACCCCGGTGAAGAAGCGGACGGCGACGGAGATGACGATCAGCAGGGCGGGCAGCGCGAAGAGGATCGCGGCCCGGCGGCGGCCGAGCAGGGCCCGGTAGGTGAGCCGGGCGACGGTGGGCTCGTACATGGTGGTTGCCAGCTCCTTTCAGGCCGTGACGAGGTAGGAGAAGACCGACTCGAGGGACTCGTCGGAGGGCGAGACCGTCAGCAGCCGGATGCCGTGCGCCCGGGCGACCCGGGGCAGCAGCTCGGTGAACCGGCCGAAGTCGACGGCCTGGATGCGCAGGGCGCCCTCCTTGAGGTCTACCTCGATCCCGGCGGTCGACGGATCGGCGATCAGCGCCGCGGCGAGGGCCCGGTCGTCGGAGGAGCGGACGAGGTAGCGGTGCGGGCGGTCCGTCATCAGGCGGCGGATCTTGCGGAAGTCCCCGGACGCGGCGTGCCGGCCGGCGACGACCACCTCGATGTGCGAGGCGAGCTGCTCGACCTCCTCCAGGATGTGGGAGGAGAACAGGACGGTCCGGCCCTCGTCGCCCATCCGCCGCAGCAGGTCCATGAGCTGCATGCGCTGGCGCGGGTCCATGCCGTTGAAGGGCTCGTCGAGCAGCAGCACCGACGGCTCGTGGACCAGCGCGGAGGCCATCTTCACGCGCTGGCGCATGCCCTTGGAGTACGTGGCGATCTTGCGGTCCTGGGCGTACTCCATCTCGACGGTCGCCAGCGCCCGCTGGGCCGCCGCGTCGTCGAGCCCGTGGAGCTCGGCGTTGGCGACGACGAACTCCCGCCCGGTGAGGAAGTCGTACATCGCCTCGCGCTCGGGTACGACGCCGATCTGGCGGTAGACCTGCTCGTTGCGCCAGATCGGGGCGCCGTCGAGGGTGACGGTGCCGGTGGAGGGGGCGAGGAAGCCGCCCATCATGTTGATGAGGGTGGACTTGCCCGCGCCGTTGGGGCCGAGGAGGCCGGTGACGCCGGGGCCGATGCGCATGGTCACGTCGTTGACGGCGACGACGTTCCCGAACCAGCGAGAGGCGTGGTCGATGTCGATGGTGGTCACAGCCCGGCCTTCCGGTAGCGGGCCATCAGGGCGGCGTAGGAGCCGGCGATGAGGCCGAGGATGACGAGCAGGTAGACGACGCCGGTGCCGGCCGAGGGGCCCTCGCCGCCCGGGAAGGCGGAGGTCGCACCGAGGAACGCGGTCTGCACGCCGTCGATCAGGGTGATCGGGGAGAAGAGGCCCAGCCACTCGATGGGACCGGTGTTCCCCGTCCCGTAGGCGACCGCCTGCACCGTGGAGACGGCACCGTAGGGGATGAGCAGCATCGCGATGACCGCGGCCACGCCGAAGCCGCGACGGGGGGTGAGCGCGGCCATGACCAGGCCGAGTCCTGCGAAGAGCAGCGACAGCAGGAGTACCGACACCAGTGCCTGCCCGAATCCCTTGGTCTGGTGACCGAAGTCGAACTTCGCCAGCAGCGAGCCGATCCACATGATCAGCAGCGGGGTGGCGGTGAGGATGAAGAGGGCCGAGGCCATCGCGGCGTACTTGGCCACGACGTAGTCGACCCGTTCGATGGGCCGCGAGAAGTACAGCGGCACCGTCTTGAAGCGCAGGTCCCGCGAGACCGACTGGGGTGCCTGGGACGCGAGGTAGAGGCCGATGACCACCTGGGTGGTCAGGGCGTACGTCGTGTACTTGATCGGCAGGTCGGTGGAGCCGGGCACGGCGATGGCCACGGCGACGATGATCAGCGCGGGGACGCACATCACCGCGAAGAGGATCATCGGCAGGACCTTGGACTTGGCGGAGCGGCCCAGCCCGTACGCCCCGCGCAGCGACTGCGAGAAGAGCGAGGTGCGGGCGTAGGAGCGGCCGAGCCGGGGACCGTCGTAGGACCGGTAGCCGATGTTGTGGATCTGGGTGGAGGTCTCAGGCGCCATCGGTACCGGCTCCCCTCTGCTGGATCTGGATCCGCTGCGCGGACTGGTCGCTCTCGCGGAAGACCTCCGCGATGTGGTGGCGGCGCTGTTCCATGCGGACCAGGCCGACACCGAGGTCGGCGACGGTGTCGCGTACGACGTCGTAGGTGTCCTCGCCCGTCGCCTCGACGAGGAGGATGTGGCCGGCTCCGGGCAGGCCCTGCTCCTCGCCCGCGTGGAGGGTGATGCCCGCCGCCGTGAGCGCCTTGCGCAGGGCGGCCGTTCCGTCCGGGTGTGCGTCGGAGTCGGTGACCTCGACCGCCAGGGTGGTCGTGGTCTGGGTGAAGTCGCTGGTCGAGCTGGAGCGCAGCAGCTTGCCGCCGTCGATGACGACGACGTGGTCGCAGGTCCGCTCCAGCTCGCCGAGGAGGTGGGAGGTGACCAGGACGGAGATGCCGAAGTCGGTGTGGACGCGGCGGATCAGGCCGAGCATCTCGTCGCGGCCCACCGGGTCGAGGCCGTTGGTCGGCTCGTCGAGGAGGACCAGCTGCGGGTCGTGGACGAGCGCCTGGGCGAGCTTGACGCGCTGTTTCATGCCGGTGGAATAGCCGCCGATGGGGCGGTAGCGCTCCTCGTACAGCCCGACGTGGCGCAGGGTGTCGGCGGTCCGCTCGCGGGCGGCCGTCGGCGGCAGCCCGGACATGCGCGCCATGTGGACGACGAACTCGGTCGCCGAGACGTCGGGCGGCAGGGCGTCGTGCTCGGGCATGTAGCCGACGCGCTCGCGGATGGCACTGCCGTGCGTGGCGACGTCCAGTCCGAGTACGGCGGCGCGTCCCTCGGTGGCCGGGGACAGCCCGAGCAGGATCTTGATCAGCGTGGACTTGCCGGCTCCGTTGGCGCCCACGAGCCCGGTCACTCCGGGGCCGATGTCCAGGGAGAGCCGGTCGAGGGCGGTCACTCGGGGGTACCGCTTGCTCAGGCTTTCGGTCGCGATGACAGTCACGGGTCCGACGTTAGTGCCGGGGCCCGGCCGGGTCGTCAGACCTGGAGCGGGACCCTCTCTCCGCCTTGAGGACTACGCACCCTGACACGAGGCTGACGTCGCCGGGCGGTCCGCGGAGTTGTCCACAGGTCCGTGCACGACCCTTGACGTGATCTCCGGTCATTGTCACATTCATCAGTGTCAACTTTCGGCGCGTACGGCTGACGAGGACGGACGGCTGGCATGGCTGGGGACACGGACACGAGGGAACGCACCGCGCACGGCCCGGTGCGGCTCACCGCCGAGCTGCGCGGCTTCAGGGAGGTCCAGCGCCTCGCGTACGAGTGCGCCGAGACGGTGGCGGCGCAGCTGCGACCCGGGGTGACCGAGCGCGAGGCGGCCCGGATGCAGCGCGAGTGGCTGCGCGAGCGGGGGGTGCGGGACTGGTTCCACCTGCCCTTCGCGTGGTTCGGGGACCGCACCGCCTTCGCGGGCTTCAGGATCCCGCTCCAGTTCTTCCCCACCAACCGGAGGCTGGAGCCGGGGATGCCGTTCATCCTGGACATGGCGCCGGTCCACCGCGGTTACGCGGCCGACATCGGCTACTCGGGCAGCCTCGGCCTCAATCCGGTGCAGGACCGGCTGATGTCCGACCTGCGGCCGCACCGCGCGCTGATCCTGGAACAGGTGCGCGAGCGCCGCCCGCTGCGCGAGATCTACGAGAACGTCGAGCGGCTGATGACCCGCCAGGGGTACGCCAACCGGCACCGGGCCTATCCGTTCGGAGTGATCGCGCACAAGATCGACCGGGTCGGGGAGCGCCGCTGGTCCCCGACCGCGTTCGGGTTCGGCGTCCAGTCCCTCAAGGGGCTGGCCTCCGACGCCCTGCACGGCCACCGCGAGGGCTGGTCCCCGCTGTGGAGCCCCTACCGCTTCTCCGACCATCCGCCGCAGCCCGGCCTGTGGGCGGTGGAGCCGCACCTGGGCTTCCGGGGCACGGGGGCGAAGTTCGAGGAGATCCTGGTCGTCACCGACTCCCGGGATCCCGAGGAGAGCGCGTTCTGGCTGGACGACGACCTGCCGCACGTGCGGCGCTGGACCGAGGAGAAGGCGGCATGAGCGGGATGAGCGGTACGGCCCTGGCGGGCGCGCGCGAGCGCCGGGTGAGCACGGGCGGGATCGAGCTGTGCGTCGTCGAGCTCGGCGAGCCGGACCGGCCCACCGTGCTGCTGGTGCACGGCTACCCGGACAGCAAGGAGGTCTGGTCGGAGGTGGCCGAGCGGCTCGCGGCCCGGTTCCACGTGGTGTTGTACGACGTGCGCGGCCACGGCCGGTCCTCGGCCCCGGTCCCGCTGCGCGGGGGCTTCACCCTGGAGAAGCTGACCGACGACTTCCTGGCCGTGGCGGACGCCGTCAGCCCGGACCGGCCCGTGCACCTGGTGGGCCACGACTGGGGCTCCGTCCAGGGCTGGGAGTTCGCGACGGTCGCCCGCACCGAGGGCCGGATCGCCTCCTTCACCTCCATGTCCGGCCCCTCCCTCGACCACTTCGGGCACTGGATCAAGAAGCGGATGGCCCGGCCCACCCCGCGCCGGGCCGCCCAGCTGCTGAACCAGGGCTCGAAGTCCTGGTACGTGGGCATGCTGCACACCCCGGTGCTGCCGGAGCTCGCCTGGCGCGGCCCGCTGGGCAAGCGCTGGCCGAGGATCCTGGCCCGCCTGGAGGATGTCCCGGCCGGCCCCGCCTATCCGACGGCCTCGCTGCGCTCGGACGCGGCGCACGGTGCATGGCTCTACCGCGACAACGTCCGGCCGCGCCTGCGCCGGCCGCGCGCCGACGCGTTCGCGCACGTGCCGGTGCAGCTGATCACCCCGACCGGGGACGCCTTCCTCTCCGAGCGGCTCTACGACGACCTGGAGCGGTGGGCCCCGGACCTGGTGCGGCGCACCCTGCCGGCGAAGCACTGGATCCCCAGGACCCGGCCCGACCAGGTGGCCGCCTGGATCGGCGAGTTCGTCACCGCCCGGGAGGAGCCCACGGCCAAGGCCCCGGAGCGGAAGGCCCCGGGCAAGTACGCCGACCGGTTCGCGGGGCAGCTGGTACTCGTCACCGGCGCCGCCAGCGGCATCGGGCGGGCCACCGCCTTCGCGTTCGCCGAGGCCGGGGCCCGGGTCGTGGCCGTGGACCGGGACGGCGAGGGGGCCGCCCGCACCGCCGAGATGGCCCGGCTCGTCGGCGCCGCCGACGCCTGGGGGGAGTGCGTCGACGTCAGCGACGAGCAGGCGATGGAGAAGCTCGCGGCGAAGGTCGCCGCCGAGTACGGCATCGTCGACGTGCTGGTGAACAACGCCGGCATCGGGCTGTCGGGTTCCTTCCTCGACACCTCTTCCGAGGACTGGAAGAAGGTCCTCGACGTGAACCTGTGGGGGGTCATCCACGGCTGCCGGATCTTCGGGAGGCAGATGGCCGAGCGCGGTCAGGGCGGGCACATCGTCAACACCGCCTCCGCCGCCGCCTATCTCCCCTCGCGGACCCTGCCCGCGTACAGCACCTCCAAGGCCGCGGTGCTGATGCTGAGCGAGTGCCTGCGCGCGGAGCTCGCGTCCCGGTCGATCGGGGTCTCGGCGATATGCCCGGGCATCGTGAACACCAACATCACGGCCACCTCCCGGTTCGCGGGGGTGGACGCGGCCGAGGAGAAGCGCCGCCAGGAGCGGTCCTCGCGGCTGTACGGGCTGCGGAACTTCCCGCCGGAGAAGGTCGCCGACGCGGTCCTGCGGGCGGTGGTGGAGAACCGGGCGGTGGTGCCGGTGACCCCCGAGTCCAAGGGCGCGCTGTGGATGTCCCGGTTCATGCCGAACACGCTGCGCAGGATCGCGAGGCTGGAACCCCGGCTGTGAAGCGGGCTCCGGCCGGCCCGGCCCCGGCCGGCCGGAGTCCGGGTCCGCCGCGTACCGGGCCCGGCACGGACGTACCCCGCTCCATCCTGCGGTCGTACCATCCCTCGCAGGAGGGCTCGCTGCTCAACGCGGCCGAGTACCTGGCGGCGCCTCCTGCCGCCCGGACCGCGGCGGGCGCGGTCGGCCCAGCCGCCATGTCGTAGGGAGCCGGGATTGTCCGATCAGGCGCCAGCCGAGTACCGGATCGAGGATCTGGCCCACCACAGCGGGGCGACCGTGCGCACGATCCGTGCGTACCAGGACCGCGGCCTGCTGCCGAAGCCGGAGCGGAGGGGCCGGTCCAACGTGTACCGGGACACGCATCTGGCACGGTTGCGCCAGATCGCGGACCTGCTGGACCGCGGCTACACCCTGGCCTCCATCAAGGAGCTGCTGGAGGCCTGGGACGCCGGGCGCGGGCTGGGCGGCGTACTCGGCCTGGTCGCGGAGGTGCACGGGCCGTGGACCGACGAGGAGGCCGACCGGATCAGCCGGGAGGACCTCGACGCGCGGTTCGGCGGCCTGCCCGACGAGGGCGCGGTGGACGAGGCCTGCGACCTCGGGGTGCTGGAGCGGATCCCGGGCCGCCCGGACGAGTTCCTGGTGCCCTCCCCGCAGGAGTTGGCGGTCGCTGCCGAGCTGTACGCGGCCGGGGTGCCCCTCGGGGCGATCACCGGTCATCTGCGGGAACTGCGCGGGCAGGTGGAGCACATCGCCTCGCGCTTCCTGGAGTTCACCACCGAGCACGTCTTCGGCCGCTATCTCGGTCAGGTGCCGCCGACGGACTCGGACGCGGCGGAGGCGGCGACGATGGTGCGCAGGCTGCGGCCCCTGGCGCAGCAGACGGTCGATGCCGAACTGGCGCGGGCGATGCGGCTGTTCGCGACCCGGCACCTCCAGCGCCACCTGGGCGCCCCGGGCGCACTCCAGCCGACGGGGCCCGCACCGGTGGCGCTGCCCGCGGAGACGGTGCGGGCGGTGCAGGAACTGGTGGGCCCGGAGCACGTGGCGGAGTTCGTCCGGGCCGCGACGGAACGCGAGCTCCAGGCCCGGACGATGAACGATCTGGCCAGCAGGGGCGGCCGGTAATGCTCGATCGGTAGTCCACAGGCGACCCCCGGGGCGAATCGCTCAGATGGCGGCGAAACCCGCCGAAACGGTTGTGGACAACTCGCCTTTCCCTGTGGGCAACACGGAGGGTGCGTCAGACGATCACCTCGAACCCCGCACCGGGACGCGGCATATCGGCCAACGGGTTCTGCACGTCCGGCTGCCCGGAGGACGCCGGCCCGGACACCGCCCGGCCGCGCTCGCGCCCGTAGAGGAACGTGGCCAGGGCGAGGCCGAGGACACCGCCGGCCAGCTGCGCCGCGACGAACCCGGGCAGCGACTGCGGGGCGATGCCGGTGAAGGAGTCGCTGAAGGCGCGGCCGATCGTGCCGGCCGGGTTGGCGAAGGAACCCGACGAGGTGAACCAGATCGCGGCGGCGATGTACGCGGCGACCGCGACCGGGATGAGCCTCGGGCGGCCGATGCGGCCGAGCCCCTGGATGACCAGCACCAGTCCGGCGGTCGCGACGATCTCACCGATCAGCAGGTGGCCGCCGTCGCGGACCTGGGTGGAGAAGGTCCCGGGGGTGCGGCCGAACATCACCTCGGCCAGGACGGCGCCGCCGACGGCCCCGGCGGTCTGTGCGACGGCGTAGGCGAAGGCCTCCCGGGCGTCGAGCCCCTCGCCGCCGGTGCGCCGGGCCCACCAGGCGGTGAGGGTGACGACGGGGTTGAGATGGGCGCCGGACAGGGGGCCGAAGAGGGTGATGATCAGCCCCAGGCCGATGGCGGAGGCCAGCGAGTTCGCGACGAGGGCGACACCGGTGTCGCGGCTGAGGGACGCGGCCTGGATGCCGGACCCGATCACCACCACGAGCAGGCTCGCGGTGCCGATGAGCTCGGCAGCCGTGCGCCGCAGCAGTGAAGCCTTATTTGTCATAGTTTCTCCCTCTGGGTAGCCGTACAGCGGAAAATATATTCCGCATCTTGGAATGGCGATAGAGGGGCTGCGGGCGCTGCCGAGGGGGAAAATGCCTGTCGGAGACCCGATCGAGGCGGCACGCTGGGCACATGGACGAGAAACGTGCCGTGAAGGTGTCCAAATACGTCTCGAAACACCTGCGGCATCAGCCGGAACGCATCGGACTGACGCTCGACCCACAGGGCTGGGTGGAGATCGACGACCTGCTACGCGCGGCGGCGGCGCACAGGTTCCCCTTCAGCCGCGCCGAGCTGGACCACGTGGTCGCCGCCAACGACAAACAGCGGTTCGCCGTCGAGGGCACCCGGATCAGGGCCAGCCAGGGCCACACCGTCGCGGTGGACCTGGGCCTGCCGGAGGCGGAACCGCCCGCGTACCTCTACCACGGCACCGTCGCGCGGGCCCTGGACTCGATCCGCGCCGAGGGCCTGCGCCCGATGGCCCGCCACCACGTGCACCTGTCGCCCGACCGTGAGACGGCGACCCGCGTGGGGGCACGCCGGGGCCGCCCGGTGGTCCTCGCGGTGGACGCCGGCGCGATGCGCGCGGCCGGGCACGTCTTCCGGGTCAGCGCCAACGGAGTCTGGCTGGCGGACGCCGTACCGCCGGAGTTCCTGCGCTTCCAATAGCGGCGCGGGAACCCCGGTCGGAGGGCCGGGGCCGGTCGTCAGGCGCCCAGCTGGGAGAGCGCCTCGGTGGCGATCCGCTCGAAGACGCTCTCGTCGGCCGCGAAGTCGGAGTCCGGGATCGGGGCGTGGACGACCAGCTCGGTGAAGCCCAGCTCACGGTGGCGGCCGGCGAAGTCGACGAACGCGTCCACGGATTCCAGCATGCTGCTGCGCTCCGGGGTGAACCCCGTCAGCAGGACCCGCTCGATGGAACCGGGCTCCCGCCCGATCTCCGCCAGGGCCTTCTCCAGCTTGCCGACCTGACCGCGCAGAGCCTCCAGCGACTGCTCGGGCGTGCCTTCGAAGACCCTGGGGTCACCTGCGGTCACCCAGGCCTGGCCGTACCTGGCCGCCAGCTTCACACCGCGCGGGCCGGTCGCGGCGACGGCGAACGGCAGCCGCGGGCTCTGGACGCAGCCCGGGATGTTGCGGGCCTCCTCGGCGGAGTAGAAGGTGCCCTGGTGGGTCACCGCCGCCTCGGTCAGCAGACGGTCCAGGAGCGGGACGAACTCGGCGAAGCGGTCCGCGCGCTCACGCGGGCTCCACTCCTCCTGCCCCAGGGCCGTCGCGTCGAAGCCGTTGCCGCCCGCACCGATACCGAGGGTGATCCGGCCGCCGGAGATGTCGTCCAGGGACATCAGCTCCTTGGCCAGGGTCACCGGGTGCCGGAAGTTCGGCGAGGTGACCAGAGTGCCCAGGCGGATCCGGTCGGTGACGGCCGCAGCGGCGGTCAGGGTGGGCATCGCGCCGAACCAGGGGCCGTCGCGGAAGGTGCGCCAGGTCAGGTGGTCATAGGTGTAGGCGGTGTGGAACCCGAGCCGCTCGGCCCGCTCCCACTGGTCACGGCCGCCGTCGTGCCACGGACGTACCGGCAGGATCACGGTGCTCAAGCGAAGACTCATGGCGCCGAGCCTACGGTGCGAGCCGCTCCCGCGCTGTGAGCCACGTTTCACGTGAAACATCTCCTCCCGATCATGGTGAACGGGTGGGAACCCATGGGCGAAGATGGAGCGGTGACCTCGGCTCCCCAGCGCCCGGACGGGCCCTTCCCCGCACCCCGGCTCATCGCCACCGACCTCGACGGCACCCTGCTGCGCGACGACAAATCCGTCTCGCTGCGCACGGTGGCCGCGCTCGCCGCCGCCGAAGAGGCCGGAATCGAGGTCTTCTTCGTCACAGGCCGCCCGGCCCGGTGGATGGACGTGGTCAGCGATCACGTCCACGGGCACGGCCTGGCGATCTGCGCGAACGGCGCCGCCGTGGTCGACCTGCACGCCGGCCGGGAGTTCGTCCAGGTGCGGGCCCTGCCCCGGGCCACCGCGCTCACGGTCGTCGACACCCTGCGCGCGGCCGTCCCCGGCACCTCCTTCGCGGTCGAGATGACCACCGGCATCAACTACGAGCCGGCCTACCCGCCCTTCTTCCAGGACCCGGGTGCCACCGTTGCCACCGCCGAGAAGCTGCTGCGCGAGGAGGCGGACGAAAGCTCCGCACCGGTGCTCAAGCTGCTCGCACACCACGCCGAGCTGACCCCGGACGAGTTCCTCGCCCTGGCCCGCGCGGCCGCCGGAGCCTACGCCTCGATCACCCGCTCCAGCCCGACCGCCCTGCTCGAGATCAGCGCGCTCGGCGTGTCCAAGGCCAGCACCCTGGAGCTGTGCTGCGCCGAGCGCGGCATCTCCCCGGCCGAGGTCGTCGCCTTCGGCGACATGCCCAACGACGTCGAGATGCTCCGCTGGGCCGGCTCCTCGTACGCGATGGGCAACGCCCACCCGGACGTGATAGCGGCCGCCTCGGGCCGCACCGTGGACAACAACGAGGACGGGGTCGCCGTCGTCATCGAGCGCATCCTCGCCGAACGCGCCGCGCGCGCCTGAGCGGACCGCCCGGCCCGGCCCCGCAGAACGGACCGTCTAGAGCGGGGCCTCCCACACCAGGGCGGTCCCGCCGCCGTCCTCCCCGATCCCCGGCCCGTACCAGCTGGAGCCGCCCAGGGACTCGGCCCTGCGGCGCAGGTTGCGCAGACCGCTGCGGCGCCCGCCCTCCGGGATGCCCACCCCGTCGTCGGCGACCTCCAGCCGCACCCCGGGCCGGCCGTCGGAGAGGCTGACGGTGGAGTCGACCACCACCTCGATCCGGGACGCGTCCGCGTGCCGGAAGGCGTTCGACAGGGCCTCGCGCAGGGCGGCGATCAGGTTCTTGCCGACCAGCTCGCCCACGGCGGCGTCGATCGGCCCGACAAACCGGTGCGCGGGTTTGAAGCCCAGCGGGACGGCGGCCATGTTGATCTCCCGCAGCACACGGGTGCGCAGCCCCGACGGGGCCTCCGCCGGGCCCTGCTGGAGAGCGAAGATCGCGGTGCGGATCTCCTGGATCGTCACGTCCAGCTCGTCCACGGCCTTCCCCACCCCGTCGCGGACCTCCGGGACGATGGAGCGGCGCTGCGCGCCCTCCAGCATCATCCCGGTGGCGAACAGCCGCTGGATGACCAGGTCGTGCAGATCACGGGCGATCCGGTCGCGGTCCTCGAACACCGCGAGCCGCTCCCGGTCGCGCTGGGCCTCGGCCATCATCAGCGCGAGGGCCGCCTGGGAGGCGAACTGCGTGGCCAGGGTCCGCTCCGCCTCGGTGAAGGGCCTCGTGCCCCGGGCCCGCGGGGTGACCAGCGCCCCCAGCACCCGCCCGCCGCTGTGCAGCGGGAGCATCATGCAGGGCCCGTACTGGCTGGTGAGCCTGCTGATCATGCGGGGATCGACGGAGGCGTCCTCCACGAAGACCGGCTCACCCCGCAGGAGCTGGACCACCACCGGGCTCTCGGCGGGGATCACCACCCCGAGCGAGGTCGCCGGGTCGTCGGCGGAGACGGCGACGATCTCCATCCCGCCCTCCTCCGCCGGCAGCATCACGATCCCGGCGGCCGAGTCGGCGAGGTGGCGGGCCTGCTCGGCAACGACCGCCAGCGCGTCGTCCGCGTCCCCGCCCGACAGCAGGGCGGTGGTGACGGCGACCGAGCCGTCGATCCAGCGCTCCCGCTGGGTGGCGGCCTCGTACAGCCGGGCGTTGCCGATGGCGATACCCGCCTCCGTGGCCAGCACCCGGACCATGTGGACGTCGTAGTCGTTGAACTCGCCACCGCCGTTCTTCTCGGCGAGGTAGAGGTTGCCGAAGATCTCCCCCTGCACCCTGATCGGGACACCGAGGAAGGTCTTCATGGGCGGGTGGTGCGGGGGGAAGCCCGCCGAGCGCGGATCCTTCGTCAGATCGGCGAGACGCACCGTGTCGGGATGGGAGATCAGCGCGCCGAGCAGGCCCCGCTTGCCGTCCGGACGGTGGCCGATCCGCTGCGCCTGCTCGGCGCTGAGCCCGAAGGTCACGAAGTCCGAGAGCCCGGGGCCGTCCGTGTCGACGACACCGATCGCCGCATAGCGGGCGTCCGCGAGCTCGGCGGCCGTCTCGCAGATACGGTCGAGCGTGGAGTGCAGTTCGAGACCGGTCCCCACGGAGCGCATGGCCTCCAGCAGTTGCGGGACCCGAGCGGTCAGCTCGGTGGACAGCCCTTGGAGGCTGCGGGTGGCCCGGGTGGCGGCCTCCATCGGGTCCTGCGGGTGCCGGGCGGGCTCCGACGATTCCTGCGACTCCTGCACTGACATGCTCTTGAGCCTAGTTAGTCCCGTTTAGGAGGGAAAGTCAGCCCAGGGAGTCGGCCGGAATCGCACCTGCCCGCCGCTCCCGCTCCAACAGGCTGCGCAGCGGACCCTCGACGGCCGCCAGCTCGGCGTACGGCCCGCGCTGCACGACCGCGCCCCGGTCGAGCACGAGCACCTCGTCCACCGCGTCCAGCCCGGCGAGCCGGTGCGTGATCAGCACGGTGGCCCGCCCCTCGGTCGCCCTCAGCAGGTCCGCCGTCAGGGCGTCCGCGGTCGCCAGGTCCAGGTGCTCGGCCGGCTCGTCGAGGACGAGCACGGGGAAGTCCGCGAGCAGGGCCCGGGCCAGGGCGAGCCGCTGGCGCTGGCCGCCCGAGAGCCGCTGCCCGTGTTCGCCGACCAGGGTGTCGAGCCCGTCCGGCAACCCGTCGGCCCACTCCAGCAGCCGGGCCGCGGCGAGCGCCTCCCTCAGCTGCGCCTCGTCCGCGCCGGGCCGGGCCAGCCTCAGGTTCTCGCGGACCGAGCTGTCGAAGAGGTGCGCGTCCTGGGCGCACAGGCCCACGAAGCGGCGTACGGCGTCGCCGTCGCAGGCGCGGGCGTCCGTCCCGCCCAGGGTGTACGCGCCCTCGCGCGGGTCCAGGAGCCGCAGCAGGACCTGGGCCAGCGTGGTCTTGCCCGAGCCCGAGGGTCCGACGACGGCGATGCGCCGGCCCGCCTCCAGGGTCAGGTCCAGCCCGTGCAGCGCGTCCCGCTCCTGGCCCGCGTGACGGGCGGCGAGTGCCGTGAGCCGCAGCGGGAACGGCGAGGACGGCGGCTCCTGCGGCTCGGCCGGCTCGGCGACGGGCACGGGCGCGTCGATGACCTCGTACACCCGCTCGGCGCTACGGCGCACCCGCTGCCGGTACTGGACGGCCGCCGGCAGCCCGACGACCGCCTCGAACGCGGCGAGCGGGGTCAGGACCACCACCGCCATGGCCACGCCCGACAGCCGGCCGTCCGCTACGGCGCCGGCACCGGCGAACGCGGCGCACACCACGGTGAGCCCGCACACCAGGGCCGAGAGTCCGCCGCCCAGTCCGGCGGCCGCGGCGCCGCGCGAGGCGATCCGGGTGAGCGCCCCGTCGGCGTCCCGCGCCCTGGACTTCCGGTCGGCGAGGGCCCCGGCGACGGTGAGTTCGGCGGTGCCGGTCAGCAGGTCGGCCACCCGGGTGGCGAGCTCGCCCCGGGCGGGCGCGAGCCGCCGTTCCGCACTCCGCGAGCAGGCCCCGCTGACCAGCGGAACCCCGATCCCGGCCAGCAGCAGCCCCACCGCGAGCGCCGCGCCCGCCCCGGGCAGCAGCCAGGCCGTGAAGGCCACCGATCCGGTGCCGACGAGCACCGCGGTGCCCACCGGCAGCAGCCAGCGCAGCCAGTAGTCCTGGAGGGCGTCGGCGTCGGCCACCAGCCTGGACAGCAGGTCACCACGCCGCTGCTCGCGCAGTCCGGCGGGCGCGATCCGCTCCAGCCTCCGGTACACCGCGACCCGCAGGTCGGCCAGCATCCGCAGGACGGCGTCGTGCGACACCAGGCGCTCGGCATAGCGGAAGACGGCCCGCCCCAGGCCGAAGGCCCGGGTCGCCGTGACGGCCACCATCAGGTACAGCACGGGCGGCTGCTCGGACGCCCGGGAGATCAGCCATCCGGACACGGCCATCAGCCCGACGCTGCACCCGACGGCCAGCGCCCCGAGCAGCAGCCCGAGCCGGAACCGTCCCCGCCATGCCGCGGCCACGGCCCGCACCCGGCGCAACGGGTCACCACCGCCGGTCTCCGCGCCCCCGCCGCCGGCCCGTTCCCGGGCGGTCCCGAGAATCCACTCCCCGGGATCGGACATCCCGGCCGCGGTGCGCGGGGCCGCCGTGGCGACCGGGACCGGGGACGTGCTCTGCGCCGCCGCGTCCGGGGCACCCTCGCCCACCGCCACCACCCGGTCGGCGACCGCCAGCAGCGCCGGGCGGTGCACCACGAGGAGTACGGTCCGCCCGACCGCGAGACGCCGCACGGCGTCCACGACCGCGGCCTCGGTCTCCCCGTCCAGGGCGGCCGTCGGCTCGTCCAGCAGCAGCACCGGCCGGTTCGCGAGGAACGCCCGCGCCAGGGCCAGCCGCTGGCGCTGCCCCGCGGACAGGCCGGTGCCGCCCTCGCCGAGCAGGGTCCGCGTGCCGCGCGGCAGGGCGGAGACGAACTCCCAGGCCCCCGCGTCCCGCAGTGCCGCGTCCACCGCGTCGTCATCGGCCCCGGGCCGCGCCAGGCGGACGTTCTCGGCGATGGTTCCGGCGAACAGGTGCGGCCGCTGCGGCACCCAGGCGATCCGCTCCCGCCACTGTGCGAGGGAGAGCTCGGCCAGGTCCGTACCGCCGACGCGTACCCGCCCGGCCGTCGGCGTCACGAAGCCGAGCAGCACGTTCAGCAGGGTGGACTTGCCCGCCCCGCTCGGTCCGGTGAGGGCCACGCACTCGCCCGGCCCGACGACGAGCGACACCGGCCCGGGGGAGGAGGCGCTGCGGCCCTCGTGGCGGACCTCGACCGCGTCGAGCTCGATGACGGGTGCGGCGGCCGGGACGGCGGTCCCGGCGCCCGGGCCGGGGACCGGCGTCTCCAGGACGGTGAAGATCTCCTCCGCCGCGGCCAGTCCTTCGGCGGCCGCGTGGTACTGGGCCCCGACCTGCCGCAAGGGCAGATAGGCCTCCGGAGCCAGGATCAGGATGACGAGGCCCGTGTACAGGTCCAGCTCCCCGTGCACGAGCCGCATGCCGATGGTCACCGCGACGAGCGCCACCGACAGGGTGGCGAGCAGTTCGAGGGCGAAGGAGGAGAGGAAGGCGATGCGCAGCGTGCGCATCGTGGCCTGGCGATAGTCGTCGGTGATCTTGCGGATCGATTCGGCCTGCGCCTTGGCCCGCCCGAAGACCTTCAGCGTCGGAAGGCCCTCCACCACGTCGAGGAAGTGCCCCGAAAGCCGCGAGAGCAGCCGCCACTGGCGGTCCATCCGGCTCTGGGTGGCCATCCCGATGAGGATCATGAACAGCGGGATCAGCGGGAGGGTGACGACGATGATGGCCGCCGACACCCAGTCCTCGGTGACGATCCGGGCGAGGACCGCCACCGGCACCACCACTGCGAGCCCCAGCTGGGGCAGGTAGCGGGAGAAGTAGTCGTCGAGCGCGTCCACGCCCCGGGTGACGAGGGACACCAGGGATCCGGTCCGCTGCCCGCCGAGCCAACCCGGCCCGAGGTCCGCGGCCCGGTCGAGCAGCCGGCCGCGCAGCTCCGACTTGACCGCTGCGCCGGCCCGGTGCGCGGCCAGCTCGGTGAGCCAGGCCACCAGCCCGCGCCCGAGCGCCACTGCCGCGAGCAGCAGCAGTGGCGTCCGCAGGGCCCCCGCGCCGAGTCCCCGCTCGAAGGCTCCGACCACGATCTCGGCGATGAGCATCGCCTGGCCGACGACCAGCCCCGCCCCGGCGAGCCCGAGAGCCACCACCGCCCCCAGGAAGAGGCGGGTGGAGCGGGCGTACCGGAGCAGGCGCGGGTCGATCGGTTTCACGTGAAACATCCCCTCGGCAGGGTCGGGCGGGGGTCGCGCACGGCTCAGTGCGCGTCGGCGATGTGCTGCGTACCGATCCGCTTGCGGAACACCCAGTACGTCCAGCCCTGGTAGAGCATCACGAGCGGAGCGGCCACACCGGCGCACCAGGTCATGATCTTCAGGGTGTACGGGGTGGACGAGGCGTTGGTGACCGTGAGGCTCCACGCCTCGTTCAGCGAGGACGGCATGACGTTCGGGAACAGCGTGAGGAAGAGCATCGCGACGGCCGCCGCGATGGTGATCCCCGACAGGGCGAAGGACCAGCCCTCCCGGCCCGCCAGGTTGCAGCCGATGGCGGCAACCAGCGCGGCCACGGCGACGGCCATGGCGATCAGGCTCCGGCCGTCACCGCGCGAGACCTGGGTCCAGATGAGGAAGGCCAGGGCCAGCACGGCAGCCACCGCACCCAGCCGGGTCGCCAGCGCACGCGAGCGGTCCCGGATGTCACCGACGGTCTTGAGCGAGGCGAACACCGCACCGTGGAAGGTGAACAGGGTGAGGGTGACCAGCCCGCCGAGGAGCGCGTACACGTTGAGCAGGTCGAAGAGGCTTCCGACGTACTCCATGTGCTGGTCGATCTTCACTCCGCGGACGATGTTCGCGAAGGCCACACCCCACAGGAAGGCGGGGATCAGCGAGGCCCAGAAGATGGCGTGTTCCCAGTTGGTCTGCCACCGCTCCCCGGACCGCTTGTGCCGGTACTCGAAGGCGACACCCCGGACGATCAGGCAAACCAGGATGAGCAGCAGCGGCAGGTAGAAACCGGAGAAGAGGGTGGCGTACCACTCCGGGAAGGCGGCGAAGGTGGCGCCGCCCGCCGTGAGCAGCCAGACCTCGTTGCCGTCCCAGACGGGCCCGATCGTGTTGATCAGGACCCGCTTCTCGGTGCGGTCGCGCGCGAGGAGCTTGGTGAGTACGCCGATGCCGAAGTCGAAGCCCTCCAGGAAGAAGTAGCCGGTCCACAGGACGGCGATGAGTACGAACCAGACGTCGTGAAGCTGCATGGTGTGCTCCCTCCTGCCTCAGTACGAGAAGGCCATCGGCCGGTCGGCGTTCTTGTCGTCCCCGCCGATCCTGGCGGGCGGGTTGAGGTCGGCCTCCGTCAGCTCGGGCGGGCCGGCCTTGACGTACTTCACGAGGAGCCTGACCTCGATCACGGCGAGGACGGCGTAGAGCAGCGTGAAGCCGATCATCGAGGTGAGCACCTCGCCCTGCGAGACGTTCGGCGAGACCGCGTCCCGGGTGCGCAGGACTCCGTAGACCACCCAGGGCTGACGGCCCATCTCCGTGAAGATCCAGCCCCACGAGTTGGCGAGCAGCGGGAAGCACATGGTCCAGAGCGCGACGAGCCAGTAGAGCTGCGAGAACTTCGGGCTGAGCGCCTTCTTGAAGAGGACGAGATGGGGGACCTCGTCCTCTCCGGTGCGCAGCGCGGGCGGCAGCAGGAAGCGCTTGCGGGTCAGCCACAGCCCCAGCACGCCGATGCCGAGGGAGGCCATGCCGAAGCCGATCATCCAGCGGAAGCCCCAGTAGGCGACGGGGATGTTGGGCCGGTAGTCGCCGGGGCCGAACTTCTCCTGCTCGGCCTTGTTGACGTCGTTGATGCCCGGGACGAAGGAGTCGAAGTCGTTGTTGGCCAGGAACGACAGCAGGCCCGGGATCTCGATGGCCACCTTGTTGTGGCCCTTGTCGACGTCGCCGTAGGCGAAGACGGAGAAGGGCGCGGGGGCCTCGCCGTCCCACAGGGCCTCGGCGGCGGCCATCTTCATGGGCTGCTGC
This sequence comes from Streptomyces sp. NPDC093801, assembly GCF_040701585.1. Taxonomy (NCBI): domain Bacteria; kingdom Bacillati; phylum Actinomycetota; class Actinomycetes; order Kitasatosporales; family Streptomycetaceae; genus Streptomyces; species Streptomyces sp. NPDC093801. The sequence continues at coordinate 157,932 of NZ_JBFBDP010000022.1, forward strand.
TTGAACATCACCTTGCCGAGCATGTCCCCGCTGAGGGCGGTGCCCATTCCGGCGATGATCATGACGACCAGGCCGACCCGCAGCGAGCTGCGCATCACGGGGATGTGCTTCTTGCGGGCGAGGTGGAAGGCGGAGATGCCCACCATGAAGGCGCCGCCGACCAGGAAGGCGGCCGTGATGGTGTGGAAGAACTGGGTGAGCGCGGTGTCCTGGGTGAGGACGCGCCAGAAGTCGGTGAGCTCGGCCCGGCCCCGCTCCTCGTTGATGCGGTAGCCGACCGGGTGCTGCATCCAGGAGTTCGCCGCGAGGATGAAGTACGCGGACAGAACGGTGCCGAGCGAGACCATCCATATGCAGGCCAGGTGGATCTTCTTCGGCAGCTTGTCCCAGCCGAAGATCCACAGACCGATGAAGGTCGACTCGAAGAAGAAGGCGATCAGCGCCTCGAAGGCCAGCGGCGCTCCGAAGATGTCTCCCACGAATCGCGAGTAGTCGGACCAGTTCATACCGAACTGGAACTCCTGGACGATGCCGGTGACGACACCCATCGCGATATTGATCAAGAAAAGCTTGCCCCAGAACTTCGTGGCCCTGAGGTATTTCTCCTTCTCGGTGCGCACCCAGGCGGTCTGCAGGCCGGCAGTCAGCGCGGCGAGCGAGATCGTGAGCGGCACGAAGAGGAAGTGGTAGACGGTGGTGATGCCGAACTGCCAGCGCGCCAATGTCTCAGGCGCCAAAGCTAGGTCCACGTCGTCTGCTCCTTGTCGTCGCCGTGGTCACAGCGGGCAGTCTGCCTGGCGGGTTCCCCCCATAACGGGAGGAAGCAGGACACGCTTGTGAACGCGTTCACATTCACAAGCATTATGTCCTACACGCTTTGGCCGGAAACAGGCGGGGTACCCCCTTGTGCTCCCCGAGCCCGGACCCCTAGCCAAGAAATTCAACAGATTGTTGAATAGCTCCATGAAGATTCGCATCTCATGGCCTGCGGGCCTGCTCACCGCGACCCTCGACGAGACCCCGACCGGCAAGGCGCTGGCCGCGGCCCTTCCGATCTCCGCCTCCGCGCACACCTGGGGCGAGGAGGTCTACTTCGACACGGGCGTGTCCGTGGACCTGGAGCACGACGCCCGGCAGGTCGTGGAGCCCGGCACGGTCGCCTTCTGGACCGAGGGCGACGCCCTCGCGCTGCCCTACGGCCCCACGCCCATCTCGCGCGGGGGCGAGAGCCGCCTGGCGAGCCCGTGCAACGTGCTCGGCTCGTTCGACGGCGACCCCCGCCTCCTGGCCACCGTCCGCGACGGCGACCCCATCCGCGTGGAACTGGTCTGACGACTACAGCTCCTTGAAGAAGGCCTCCGCCGTGTGCAGGAAGAGGTCGTTCGCCTCGGTCTCACCGATCGTGACCCGAAGGCCCTCGCCCGCGAAGGGCCGGACCACCACACCGGCCTTCTCGCAGGCCGCCGCGAACTCGGCGGTCCGCTCCCCCAGCCGCATCCAGACGAAGTTGGCCTGGGTGTCCGGCACCGTCCAGCCCTGCGCGAGCAGCGTCTCGTGCACACGGTTGCGCTCGCACACCAGCGCACCGACCCGGCCCATCAGCTCGTCCTCGGCGCGCAGCGAGGCGACCGCCGCGTCCTGTGCCAGCTGGCTGACACCGAAGGGCACCGCCGTCTTGCGCAGCGCCGCCGCGACCGGCTCGTGCGCCACCGCGAACCCGACGCGCAGTCCGGCCAGGCCGTAGGCCTTGGAGAACGTGCGCAGCACGGCGACGTTGGGGCGGTCGCGGTAGATCTCGATGCCGTCCGGCACGTCGGTGTCGCGGACGAACTCGCGGTAGGCCTCGTCCAGCACCACCAGGACGTCCGAGGGCACGCGGTCCAGGAACCGCTCCAGCTCGGCGCGGCGCACGGCGGTGCCGGTGGGGTTGTTGGGATTGCAAACGAAGATCAGCCGCGTCCGCTCGGTGATCGCGGCGGCCATCGCGTCCAGGTCGTGGACGTCCCCGTCGGTCAGCGGGACCTGCACGGACGTGGCGCCCGAGATCTGCGTGATGATCGGGTAGGCCTCGAAGGACCGCCAGGCGTACATGACCTCGTCACCCGGGCCGGCCGTCGACTGGATCAGGGACTGGGCCACGCCCACGGAGCCGGTGCCCGTGGCGATGTGCTCGGCGGGCACCCCGAAGCGCTCGGCCAGCTCGTTCACCAGGCCGGTGCACGCCATGTCCGGGTAGCGGTTGAAGCGGCCGGCGGCCTCGACCGCCGTCTCCAGGACCCCCGGAAGCGGCGGGTAGGGGTTCTCGTTCGAGGACAGCTTGAAAGCCACGGCCCCACCCTGTGCGGCGGGCTTGCCGGGCTTGTAGGTGGGGATGCCGTCCAGCTCGGCGCGCAGCTTCGGGCTCTTCTCGCTCACCGCAGGTCCTCCTCGACCGTCCCGTCGACGTCTCCGTCGACTCAATACTGCTCACCATATGAGGATTCCGCCGATCCGAGAATGGCGGGCGCCAGGAACACGGGGGGAGCGCGCGCATATATGCGCGCGCCGGTGGCCCGCGCCGTGGCGCGCGTCCCTCGTGCAGGTGAGTTGCGAGCGGCCAGTCGCCGCCCCGTTTTGGCATGCCCGTACCCGCCGACAGGCTCCACACTTGGCCCAAATCGCCAAATACCTTCAATTCCAAGGTCATTAGGGGTGGCGAACCAAGCAGAAACGTGCCTGTCAACCCGTGCATATGCACCTGAACCACCCTGCCGTCCGAGCCCTACTATCGGCTCGCCATGACAGCAGCAGGGAAGCATCACGTGAGCCGGGCCGAGACCACCCGGCGGGTCGGCGGCCGACAGGGCCGGGCCGGGATCAGGGACGTGGCCGCCGCCGCGGGGGTGTCCATCACCACCGTCTCCGACGCGCTCAATGGCAAGGGACGGCTGCCGGACGCCACCCGCCGCCACGTCCGCGAGGTGGCCGACCGGCTGGGCTACCGCCCCTCCGCCGCGGCCCGCACCCTCCGTACGGGAAAGTCGGGCCTCATCGGCCTGACCGTGACGACGTACGGGGATGAACCTTTCACCTTCACCGAATTCGCGTACTTCGCGGAGATGGCGCGGGCCGCCACCTCCGCCGCGCTCGCCCGCGGCTACGCCCTCGTCATCCTGCCGGCCACCTCACGGCACGACGTCTGGTCCAACGTGGCCCTCGACGGCACCGTGGTCATCGACCCCTCGGACCACGACCCCGTCGTCAGCGAGCTCGTCCGCCAGGGCCTGCCCGTGGTCTCCGACGGCCGGCCGGCCGGCACCCTCCCCGTCACCGCCTGGGTGGACAACGACCACGAGGCGGCCGTGCTGGGCCTGCTCGACCACCTCGCCGCCGCCGGCGCCCGCCGGATCGGGCTGCTGACCGGCACCACCACCGACACCTACACCCGGCTCTCCACGACCGCCTACCTCAGCTGGTGCGAGCGGGTCGGCCAGGACCCCGTCTACGAGTCCTACCCCGCGCACGACCCCTGCGCGGGCGCCGTCGCCGCCGACCGCCTCCTCGCCCGGCCCGACCGGCCCGACGCCGTCTACGGCCTCTTCGACCCGAACGGCACCGACCTGCTCGCCGCCGCCCGGCGCTACGGGCTGCGGGTCCCCGAGGACCTGCTGCTCGTCTGCTGCAGCGAGTCCACCGTCTACGCGAACACCGAGCCGCCCATCACCACGCTCTCCCTCAAACCGCGCCGCATCGGAACCGCCGTCGTGCAGCTGCTGATCGACGCGATCGAGGGGGTCGACACGGGACGCCCGGTCGAACAGGTCGTCCCGACCGAGCTGATCATCCGCACGTCCTCGCAGCGCAGGACCCCCCGGACCACCGTCAGCCCGCCCCGCTCACCGGCCCAGGACTGACCGCCGGACCCCCTTATTCGGCGGGTTCGGCGGTTCCGCCGAGGATTTCAACAACCCTCATATCGGGCCAAAAGGGCAGGAAGGTTTGGTTCCGCCCAGGATTCACCACCCCTGGTGCGTCACAGAGCGCGAGCCGCATTCCTATGATGGGCGCACGACATCACGGACCCTCCGCCCCGGAGGTGAGCAGGGTCCGCAGGTGTACGGCAGCGCGACGGTGGTGGAGGGGTCGATGACTCAGGGGGCCGGTCAGGGACCCGCGATGCGGACGGACACGCTGCGGGACTTCCGGGTGCCGGTCAACGAACCCGCGCCGTACGCCGCGTCCGCCGGCCTGCCCGGCGACGCGCCCGCGTACGGCGAGTACCCCGCGTACTACGCACCGGAGAGCGTTCCGCAGCAGCGCACGGCCTCCGCCCACACGGAGGTCCCCGCCGCAGCCGAGGACGACCTCGACGGCTACACCCCCACCCAGCGCGACCTGCCCGTCATCGGGCGCGGCGCGACGGGCGGGCCCGGGGACACCGTCCAGGTCCAGTACGTCCCGCAGGAGGCCCCGGGCACCGGCCCCGGCCCCCTCTACGTCGTGGGCGACGTCCACGGCTACCTCGACGAGCTCGTCCGCGAGCTCCAGGCGCAGAACCTCATCGACGCCGACTGCCACTGGTCCGCCGGGAACGCCAGGATCTGGTTCCTGGGCGACTTCACCGACCGCGGCCCCGACGGCATCGGCGTCATCGACCTCGTGATGCGCCTGTCCGCCGAGGCCGCCGCCGCCGGCGGCTACTGCAAGGCCCTGATGGGCAATCACGAACTGCTGCTCATCGGGGCGAAGCGGTTCGGCGACACCCCCGTCAACTCCGGTGCCGGCACGGCCACCTTCCAGGCCGCCTGGCTGCTCAACGGCGGACAGCGCACCGACATGGAGCGCCTGGAGGACGTCCACCTGCAGTGGATGTCCCGGCTGGACGCGGCCACCCTGGCGGACGGGCACCTGCTGCTCCACTCCGACACCACGGCCTACCTGGACTACGGCGACTCCATCGAGGACGTCAACGACACCATCCACGAGCTGCTCAACCGCAACGACGCCGACACCACCTGGGACCTGTTCCGCAAGTTCACCAAGCGCTTCGCCTTCCGCGACGAGGAGACGGGCCCGCAGGCCGTGCGCCAGCTGCTCGCCACCTACGGCGGCAGCCGCGTCGTCCACGGCCACAGCCCCATCCCGTACCTGCTCGGCGAGGTCGGCACCGAGGACGGCGACGAGGCCCACGGGCCGGAGTCCGTCGACGGACCGCACGTGTACGCGGGCGGACTGGCCATCGCGATGGACGGCGGCGTGACGATGGCGGGCAAACTGCTGGTCCAACAACTGCCGCTGCGCGACTGAGCGTTCACGGAGCGGGGTATTTCCCGAAAGTCCCTGTCACCCCATGGCCGGGGCGCTCTACCATCGCCCTGTCCGTAGCAGGCTCTCCTCCGTTTGGGCCGGCGCCCGGTTCTACGCGGGCATACCGGCTCGTACGGGGCATCGGGGGATGCACATGACCAGCGGTCCGCACCTGCTCATCGAAGACCGACCCGAATTCGACCGGCTCCTCGACGAGGCGCTGCACACGGCGGACGAACGGCCCGAGCTCGCCGGCCTCGGCGAACGGCTGAACGCCGAACAGCTGCGCACGATGGCCCTGAGCGCCATCGCGCTGCTGACCGCCGCGGCGGCCGCCGAGTACGCCCACTACGTGAAGGTACGGGAGGAACTGCGCGACGAGGCCCTGACGGGCCGCGGGAACACCGACGAGGAGGCCGACGGGGACGACGCCGGCCAGGGGGAGGGCGGCGCCGGCGTGAGCGCCGTGGTGGCCGTCCTCGCACCGGTCCTGGCGGGGACCGCCATGTTGATCTTCCTACTGGTGGGCTACTGCCTGAAGGCGGTCGATCCCGAACCCGCCTTCGCGCGCACGATGCTGACGGCGGGCTGGCTCTTCGGCGGGCTCACCGTGGTCTCGCTGGTCTTCGCCGTGGCCTCGCTGCTGGTGGCGGCCCTGCGCAACAGCTCCACGGAGGTGGCGGCGGCGGAGAGCGTGCCGATACCCGACGAGCTCGCGCGGGCCCGGGAGGCCTGGCGCAACGCGCTGCTGGAGCGGGGCATCATGCCGTTCCTGCGCGACGCGCTGGCCGATCCGACCGCCGGGACGGGCTACCCGGTGCCCCGTACACCGGGGGCCGGACGCATCCCCAACCTGGGGTACACCCGCCCCGACTTCAGCAGCCCGTCCGACGGGGCGCCCGGCCCGCGTCCGGGCTACTCCAGCCCTGACTTCACGAGCCCGGACTTCGGCGGCCCGGAGCACCGGCCGGAGTGACGGGTCACACCGTCACTTCCGCGGCGTGCCCGGGCGGGCGGTCCCGGCCTCGCGCTCCGGCCGGAGCGCGTGGAGCGGACGCCCCGGCTCGGCCCCGAAGGGCGGCTCGTTACCGGAGTTCCGCTGCACGGGGGTCGGGGGGTACGAGAGGTTCTGCGACCACGACGTCCCGCACACCAGGCTGCGGTTGCCCATGTTGTTGACCCTGGAGCAGGAGATCTCCCACAGCTGGTCCGTCGTGGTCAGGACCTCGACCGTGACGGAACCGCCCGAGTTCGAACGGTCCGCCACGGAGATGGCACAGGCGGTGGTCGGGAAGTTCGTGGTGGTGCTGGTCAGGTTCACCCAGGCGAACGTGCTCAGCGTGGGGCTGAGGCGGCGGATGCCCACGTAGGCGGTTCCGTTGCTCAGGATCGCCTTGACCTCTTCGGAGTTGTCCGGGTTGTAGGCATCGACGTCGCTGCAGGGGCCGGTGGCACCTGTGGCACCCGTGGCGCCCGTGGCACCCGTGGCACCGGTCGCGCCCGTGGCACCCGTGGCACCCGTGGCACCCGTGGCACCCGTGGCACCGGTCGCGCCCGTAGCGCCGGTCGCACCCGTCGCACCCGTCGCACCGGTCGCACCCGTCGTGCCCGTAGCGCCGGTCGCGCCGGTCGCGCCGGTCGCGCCGGTCGCACCAGTAGCTCCAGTCGCGCCCGTCGGCCCGGTCGGACCCGTGTCCCCCGTCGCACCCGTCGCACCCGTCGCACCCGTCGGGCCGGTGTCGCCCTTCGGGCCCTTCGGGCCCTTCGGACCCCGCGGACCCCGCGGGCCGCGACAGCCCTCGTCGTCCCGGTCACCGCCAACGGGGGCCCGGCCGGCCCGACGGGCCTCCGGCTGGTCGTCGTCATCGTCCCCGTGGTGGTGCGACTTCCGCTTGCAGTGGTCCTCGCCACCGCCGACGGCAGGGCCGGCCGCGGCCACCGCCGGTCCGGCCTGCTGCGCCACCGCGACCACGGGACTGACGAATCCCGCCAGAACGAGGGAGAGCGAGGCCAGGGCGCCTCCCGCCAGCCAGGCCCTGCTCCGCGGAAGAGGGCCGAGGGGGACGACCTTGACACGGTGCTCACGACTCATGGAGCGCTCCTTCAGCAAAGTGACTCGAACCGGAGCCGTCGGGATCCGGTCGCGGTTCGAGCCTCTCCCGGTGCGCCCGGATCGCCGCGCGACGCCCTTGGAGCCATTCGCACGATCAGCGCACCGGCTGACCCGATACCCCCAATCGGGCCAACTCGGACTTTCCCGGCGCGCCACCCACCGACGCCCGGCGCGTCCTCCCTAGAGTCCCCGACGATCCATCCGACCCGGCCGGCCGCCAGAACGCACGGCCCACACCAGCGGACGGGACCCGTGAGACCAAAAGTCTGTCTGAACATGATCGTCAAGGACGAGGCCCCCACCATCCGGAAATGCCTCGACTCGGTACGTCCCCTGATCGACACCTGGGTGATTGTGGACACCGGCTCGACGGACGGCACCCAGGACGTCATCAGGGACTGCTTCGGCGACCTCCCCGGAACCCTCCACGAACGCCCCTGGAAGGGGTTCGACGGCAGCCGGACGGAGGCGATCGAACTCGCCCGCGACCATGCCGACTACCTGCTGTTCATCGACGCCGACGACGCGATGGAGGTGGAGCCCGGGTTCCGGATGCCGGAGCTGACCCTCGACGCGTACCGGATCGCCCTGCATGACGGGCCGATCGTCCATTACCGGGCGGCGCTCGTCTCCACCCGTCTGCCCTGGCGGTACGTCGGTGTGCTCCACGAGTACATCGACTGCGGCGGCGAGTACAGCCTGGGAACGCTCAGCGGCGCCCACATCCTCAGCATCGGCGGGGGCGCCCGGCTCCGGGAAGGCGGCCAGCGGCAGAAGTACCTGCGCGATGCGGCCCTCCTCGAAGAGGGGCTGGCCAAGGAACCCGATAACGCCCGCTACATGTTCTACCTCGGCCAGAGCTGGCGGGACGCGGGCGAGCAGGAGAAGTCCCTCGCCGCCTACGACCGCCGGGCGGCCATGGTCGGCTTCTACGAGGAGACGTACCTCGCCCGGGTCTACGCCGCACGGGCCGCCGCGGGCCTGGGCCGGCCCGCGGCGGAGGTGATGGACCGCTACCTCCGCGCTTTCGAGAGCAGGCCCTCGCGCGCCGAGGCGATCGGGGACCTCGCGGGTCTCTGCCGCGTGGAGGAGCGGTGGCCGCTGGCCTATGTGTTCGCCAAGGAGGCGGCCCGGATCCCCTACCCGAAGGACGTCCTCTTCGTGGAGCACGCCTGGCACGAGTGGCGGGCGCTCGACGAACTCGCCATCGCCGCCTACTGGGTCGGCGAGTACCGCGAGTCACTGGAGTGCTGCGAGCGCCTGCTGAGCGAAGGAAGGCTGCCCGGCGAGCACCGCGAACGGGTCGCCGGGAACCTGGACTTCGCGCGGAACAAGCTGGAACCGGCGATGTTTCACGTGAAACGTCCGTCAGCCCCTCTCCCCGCCACCACCGGGAGCCGCCCGCCGGTGAAACGCCGCGCCAAGCGCCGGGTCTGACCCCTCCCTCCCGGAGGGACGGCTAGCCCGCGGCCCGGTCGCCGAGCGGGCGCCGCCGCTGGGTGGCGTCCGTGAGGGCCGGCGGGCGCCAGACGCCGTCCGGGTGGTAGAGGTTCACACCGGGGGGCACGACCTCGTCGATCCGGTCGAGCACCTCGTCGTCGAGGACCAGCCCGGCCCCCTTCACCAGGGAGTCGAACTGCTCCATCGTGCGCGGCCCGATGATCACCGAGGTGACCGCCGGATGCGCGACGGGGAACGCCACGGCCAGCTCCGGCAGCGTGCAGCCCAGGTCGTCGGCGATCGCGACGAGCTTCTCCACGGCCTCCAGCTTGGCCACGTTGCCGGGGATCGCCGGGTCGAAGCGGGCCGGGTGCAGCTTCGCCCGCCCGGCGGTCAGGTCGATCGGGCCGCCGAGCCGGTGCTTCCCGCTCAGGAAGCCCGAGGCGAGGGGGCTCCAGGTCAGCACACCCATCCCATAACGCCGGGCGACGGGCAGCACATCGGCCTCGATGCCGCGCGCGAGGATCGAGTACGGCGGCTGCTCGGTCCGGAACCGCGGCAGGGCCCGCCGCTCGGCGACGTGATGGGCCTCGACCAGTTCCTCGGCGGGAAAGGTCGAGCAGCCGAAGGACCTGATCTTCCCGTCCCTGACGAGGTCGCCGAGGACGGACAGCGTCTCCTCGACATCGGTCGAGTGGTCGGGCCGGTGCACCTGGTAGAGGTCGATCCAGTCGGTGTCCAACCGCCGCAGGCTGTCCTCGACGGCCCGCACGATCCAGCGCCGCGAGTTCCCGCTGCGGTTGCGGCCCTCTCCCATCTGGAAGTGGACCTTGGTGGCGAGCACCACGTCGTCACGCCGCCCCTTGAGCGCCTTGCCGACGATCACCTCGGACTCGCCCGCCGAGTACATGTCGGCCGTGTCCACGAAGTTGATGCCCTGATCGAGGGCGGCGTGGATGATCCGCTCGCACTCCGCGTGGTCCGGGTTCCCCACCGCCCCGAACATCATCGTGCCGAGGCAGTGGGCACTCACCTCTATGCCGGTCCCGCCCAGATTCCGGTATCGCATGGTCATGCGGCCGCACTCTAGGAGCTGGAGCGCACTCCAGCGCAAGACCCTTACGGCAGTCCGTCCGAACCATCCCGCGACTCCCCCCATGAGGTCGCGGGACGGTCCGCCCGGTCGGCTCAGTCCGCCAGCGGCAGGTAGACGCGGTTGCCGGAGGCGGCGAACTCGGCGGACTTCTCCGCCATGCCCGCCTCGATCTCCTCCGCCTTCAGGTCGCCGCCGTGCTCACGGCGGATGTCCTGGGAGATCTTCATCGAGCAGAACTTCGGACCGCACATGGAGCAGAAGTGCGCGGTCTTGGCCGGCTCGGCAGGCAACGTCTCGTCGTGGAACTCACGGGCCGTGTCGGGGTCGAGGGCCAGGTTGAACTGGTCCTCCCAGCGGAACTCGAACCGCGCGTCCGACAGGGCGTCGTCCCACTCCTGGGCACCCGGGTGGCCCTTGGCCAGGTCCGCCGCGTGGGCCGCGATCTTGTACGTGATGACACCGGTCTTCACGTCGTCTCGGTTGGGCAGGCCCAGGTGCTCCTTGGGCGTCACGTAGCAGAGCATCGCGGTGCCCCACCAGGCGATCATCGCGGCACCGATACCCGAGGTGATGTGGTCGTACGCGGGCGCGACGTCCGTGGTCAGCGGGCCGAGCGTGTAGAACGGCGCCTCCTCGCAGATCTCCTGCTGGAGGTCGATGTTCTCCTTGATCTTGTGCATCGGGACGTGGCCCGGACCCTCGATCATCGTCTGCACGTTGTGCCGCTTGGCGATCGTGTTCAGCTCGCCCAGCGTCTTCAGCTCCGCGAACTGCGCGGCGTCGTTGGCGTCCGCGATGGAGCCGGGGCGCAGGCCGTCGCCGAGCGAGTAGGTGACGTCGTACGCCGCGAGGATCTCGCAGAGCTCCTCGAAGTTCGTGTAGAGGAAGTTCTCCTTGTGGTGCGCCAGGCACCAGGCGGCCATGATCGAGCCGCCGCGGGAGACGATGCCGGTCTTGCGGCGGGCCGTCAGCGGCACGTACGGCAGCAGCACGCCGGCGTGGACCGTCATGTAGTCGACGCCCTGCTCGGCCTGCTCGATGACGGTGTCCTTGTAGATCTCCCAGGTCAGGTCCTCGGCACGGCCGTCGACCTTCTCCAGCGCCTGGTAGAGCGGCACGGTGCCGATCGGGACCGGGGAGTTGCGCAGGACCCACTCGCGCGTGGTGTGGATGTTGCGGCCGGTCGAGAGGTCCATGACCGTGTCGGCGCCCCACTGGGTGGCCCAGGTCATCTTGTCGACCTCCTCCTCGATGGAGGAGGTGACGGCCGAGTTGCCGATGTTGGCGTTGACCTTCACCAGGAACCGCTTGCCGATGATCATCGGCTCGATCTCCGGGTGGTTCACGTTGGCCGGGAGCACCGCGCGGCCCGCGGCGATCTCCTCGCGGACGACCTCGGGGGAGACGTTCTCGCGGATCGCGACGTACTCCATCTCCGGGGTGATCTCGCCCCGGCGGGCGTACGCGAGCTGCGTGACGGCCTGGCCGCCGCGGCCCCGGCGCGGCAGGCGCGGGCGGCCGGGGAAGACCGCGTCGAGGTTCTTGAGGCCACCGCGGGGCGAGGTGTGCTTGATGCCGTCGTCCTCGGGGCGCACGGGACGACCCGCGTACTCCTCGGTGTCACCGCGGCCGATGATCCAGTTCTCGCGCAGCGGCGGCAGGCCGCGGCGCACGTCGGTCTCGATCTGCGGGTCGGTGTACGGACCGGACGTGTCGTAGAGCGTGACGTCCTTGCCGTTGGTGAGGTGGACCTGGCGGACCGGCACCCGGATGTCCGGGCGGGAACCCGCCAGGTATCCCTTGTGCCAGCCGGGCTGGCGCTCGGTCTGGCCGTCGGCGTCCTGGCCGACGGCAGGCGTGCGTGCGTCCTGAATGGTCATGAGACCTGATCTCCCTACGCCGGCATTACCCGGTAACAGGTTCGGCGGTCGACGCAGCCTCCTCCCGCACGCAATCTGCTGCGCGTACGGTGATCAGCGCCCTCTCAGCCCGGTGCTCCGAGCTCCCGCGTTGTGCAAAGTAGCCCCCACGCTAGCGTCATCTGTGGCGTGCTGAACAGTGGGCCCCCTCATCTCTTGCGATGATCTGCCGGTGACGACCTCGCCGCAGCCCCCCAACCAGCCCACGGAAACCTGGGGCCACTCCGGCCACGCGCATGCGTCCCCCGGGCATGCGGCCGACGGCTCACAGGAGCCCTCCCACGGCCACGGGCATTCCGATGGACACGCGCACGGCCACGGCCACGGGCACGGGCACGGGCCGGCGGCTCCGGGATCCAAGCACCTGCGCAAGGTGATCTCCGCCGTGCTGATCCCCTTCGCCGTCGCCGTCTTCGCCGGCCTGGTGGTGCTCTGGCCCGGCGGCGCCCCCGGCCACGAACGCACCGGGGTGGGCTTCGACCGCCAGACGCAGCAGGCGAAGGTGGTCGCGATCTCCGAAGTCGACTGCAAGTCGGTGAACGCCTCGCAGGTCCCGCCCACCGGCAACGGCCCCGCCCCCGAGGGGCGCGAGGCGCAGCCCGGCGCCTGCAAGAGGGCCACCGTCGAAGTCGGCACCGGGGCGGACAAGGGGCGCGTCTTCTTCGAGATCATCCAGCCCGGTGCGCCCCGGCAGCTGGAGACGGGCCAGGAGGTGGTGGTCGCCTACGCGCCGAACGCTCCGCGCGATCTCCAGTACTCCGTGATCGACCTGAACCGCAAGTTCCCGATGATCCTGCTCGCGGCTGTCTTCGCGGTGGCGGTGGTCGTCGTCGGCCGGATGCGCGGGCTGTTCGCGCTCATCGCGCTCGTCGTGAGCTTCGGGGTGCTGACCCTCTTCATCCTCCCGGCGATCCTCCAGGGTTCGAACCCCCTGCTCGTCGCGGTCGTCGGCGCCAGCGCGATCATGCTGATCGCCCTCTACATGTGCCACGGACTGACCGCCCGCACCTCGGTCGCCGTCCTCGGCACCCTGGTCTCGCTGCTGCTGATCGGGCTGCTGGGTTCGCTGTTCATCGGCTGGGCGTTCCTGAGCGGGAACACGGACGACAACACCGGGCTGATCCACGGGCTCTACCCGAACATCGACATGAGCGGTCTGCTGCTCGCAGGCGTGATCATCGGATCGCTCGGCGTCCTCGACGACGTGACCGTCACCCAGACCTCCGCCGTCTGGGAACTGCACCAGGCGGACCCGGACATGGGTCCGCGCGCCCTGTACCGGGCGGCCATCCGGATCGGCCGGGACCACATCGCCTCCGTGGTCAACACCCTCGTCCTGGCCTACGCGGGCGCGGCGCTCCCCCTGTTGCTGCTGTTCTCCATCGCGAACAGCAGCATGGGAACGGTGGCCAACAGCGAGCTGGTGGCGGAGGAGATCGTACGGACCCTGGTGGGCTCGATCGGGCTCGTCGCCTCCGTCCCCGTGACCACGGCGCTGGCCGCTCTGGTGGTGTCCGCGGACCGGCCCGGCCCGGCGCCCGCGGGCGCCGTCCCCGCCCAGGCCGCGCCGCCGGCCCGCGGTGGGCGGGGCCGGCGGCGCAAGCGCTGAGGAGCGTGGGGGACGGGCTCCGAGGAACGGGTCCTCAGCTTGATCTTTATCCTCGCTGCTGTTTCAGGCGGATGTGTTCGGTGAGGGTTTCGGCTCGTTTCACGGTCTTCCCGGGTTCGTGTCGTGGGGCT